>JACCUV010000119.1 GCA_013698495.1 Chloroflexia bacterium | reverse complement strand
GAGTTTCGCGAGGATTGCTTTCATGAGCTTCGCGTCGTCGTTCGCTTGCGGGATGTAGCGGCGTCCCGCTGCCCGCGAGTTGACGATCCATTGGAGTTAAAGATCGAAGCGAAGGTAAATCGACCCGATGTGCTTGATTCCGGGGACTCTGGAGTTTGGATTTTGAGCAGCGTTCGCAGCACACGCCGCAACCGATCCTGATCGAGATTCCGGATCAATCGGCCGGAGTGGGCGACAGACATCTGTCCAGTCTCCTCGGAGACAACCACAGCCAGGGCATCGGACTCCTCGGTCACACCAATCGCGGCGCGGTGTCGGGTGCCGAGTTGGCTCGATGCCGAGATGTTGTCGGTCAGCGGCAGCACAACACTGGCCGCCAAAATTCGATCGCCCTGGATGATGACAGCGGCATCGTGGAGGGGAGTATTCGGGAAGAAGATGTTGATGAGAAGCTGGCGAGAAATCTCAGCGTCGAGCGAGACGCCCTTGCCGACGTAGTCCTGAAGACCGGTCTCGCGTTCAATCACAACCAGGGCGCCATAGCGGAGGCGAGAGAGCTGGCTGGCGGCGCGCACGATTTCATCGACGGCGTGATCGTTGGCGGTCTCTTCCTGATTGGGGAACGGATTCTTGAGCCACGAGCCGGTGTGTCCGAGTTGCTCGAAGGCTCGACGAAGCTCCGGTTGGAAAATGACCGGTATCGCAATCAGCAAGGCGGGCCAGACGTTTCGCAGAATCCAGTTGAGCGAATCCAGTTGGAGGAGCCAGCCGAGCAAGAACAGGAATGCGAACAGGGTCACGATCCCGCGAATCAGGGTGAGCGCTCGCGTGCCTTGAGCGACCCACAATAGCCAGTAGATGATGAACGTGACGACCAGAATATCGAGAATCGCCCGAACGTCCCAGATACGCTCGAACAGCCATCCAAGGTTAGACATGGCGCAACCCGGCTACACCCGGTGCGACGGTTCTGATGGCGATGGGAGGGGAAAAGCGATGAACTTTCACTGCCAATTCAATCTCAAACACAAACGATGCGACCTCGCGCCAGCCCGCGGTGAGGATGATGAGCGTACGACCAACTGTCGCACTTCTGGAACGTACGAGTTAATCGATTGGTTGCCACCCTGGCCTACATGAAGAGCATGGCTGGTTTTTGACATCCCGTCAAGTGCGACGGCCGCTTCGTCGCATCTTCCGTGGATCGCCGGGTCGGCGGTAGTCGTCGGCGTCGATTTCTACATAGTGAGTCAACCGATGATCCCGAATTCGGGACATGATGCGGTCATCGACCTTTTTCTGGTCGACGTTCGATGTGATCACCGTCGGCAGCTGCTCCACATACCGGTGATTGATGATCTGATAGAGCTTTTCCCTGGCCCAAGGCGTTGCATTTTCTGTCCCGAGGTCGTCGAGGACGAGCAGTCCTACATCGCGAATCAACTGGAATCGCTCGTCATACCCGGTACCCAGGTTGGGGTCGAACGTCGCTCGCAGGTGATCGAGCAGGTCGGGCACCTCGTCGAAATACGTGCTTACCTTTTGACTGGACATGGTGTAGTTGGCGATCGCGGCGGCCAAGTGCGTCTTGCCAACTCCAACGGGCCCGAAGAGGAAAAACCAGCGTTGAGAAGGATTCTGAGCGTAGTCCAGCGCGGACGCATAGGCATCCTCGACACCGGGCACACTCATGTCGAAGGTCTCGAAATTAAGGTGCGAGAGCACATCCAGGTTTGAGAGTTTGCGCAACGACTCGGCATTTGCGTCCTGGAGTTCCCGTTCTCGACAGACGCAGATCGTGACCTGACCAAACAGGCGATGGCCGGTCGGAACGTCGTTGCGAAGGTATCCCGCGTCCTGACAGATTGGACACTTCACCTCATCGCGAGGCGCGACAACGATCTCGCCCCTGGTTGCTTCAGTAGGTGGCCGTATCGGGAACTCCTTGATCACGTCGCCGATTCGCTTCATCACGATCCTCTTTCCCCGGCGCCGTCACGGTGAACGCACAGTGTCGGTAGCTCAGGCGTCAACATCTCCACGACCGTGTGCTTGCCAGTTTTCAAGAATACGAGTGACATAACGCCAGCTTCGACGATTGTAGGCAACTGCTTCGGAGAGCGCGTCTTCGATCCAGTCGTCCGGAAAATCTTCGATCGCCCGCGATATCTGATCGGCAATCAATGGCGTTAGCGGCCCAATATTCTGCTCGTACAGGCGAAATGCATTGGGGCGGTCGATCGCGATCGTCGGTGGAGACTCGTCGGGCCACAGCGAGCGCGGCGCCGCCAACGCTCCTGTCTCCATCAGTCTAACGCTGCTCCGGTTTTCCGGAGTGTTAAGGTAGAGGAACGCCGCCTGTTTTTGAAATTCGGACGACATGAGCCGAATGAGCGTGCCGCGCGCAATCGCCAGGTCCAGGCCCTTGGCGATGCGGGTATCCGGCGCACGAGGGCTGCCATCGACACGCAGCGCAGAGCGAAGGAGGCGGTCGCGCTCGATTGTCTTTTCGGCTAACGGTTCATTGAAACCGCCCGCGGCAGACAGCAAACGAAAAATGGCCAGGCTGACTTGAAGTTCTTCGATGCTGGTGATATTAGGTGCAATCTCGGTCAGAAATGAAGTCGGAAGCGACACCGTTTCGTCGGGATAAAGGACGTGCCCGGTGATCGTGGAAGATTTATTCGAGTTGCGAGGTCCGGTCATCAAATATCTGGCTCACTGTAGAGTTCGAGATCGGCAAATTTGGCGGTGCGCTCAAAGAAGCGCAGGGGTACGCTGCTCACTGGACCATTGCGATGCTTGGCAATGATCAGTTCGGCGAGATTTTTTTTGTCCGAGTTTTCATCGAACTTGTCTTCGCGGTGGATGAACATCACGATGTCGGCATCCTGTTCGATGGATCCGGATTCTCGCAGGTCGGAAAGCAAGGGACGGTTTCCCGCGCGAGTTGCGACAGCGCGTGAAAGCTGGGAGAGCGCCACGACGGGTACGTCGAGTTCACGGGCCAGACCCTTCAGGCTGCGAGATATCTCCGAAACTTCCTGTACACGATTCTCCGAGCGCCGTCCACTCATGAGCTGCAGGTAGTCGACGATGATCAGGTCCAATCCGCGCTCCGCCTGCAAACGCCTTGCCTTTGATCGAACGTCCATCACATTCGCGTTCGGGGAATCGTCGATGAAGATTTGGGCCTCGGCTAAACGACCGAAGGCCCTGGAAATGCGATCCCACTCTCCATCGTCGATGTTGCCAAGCCGCAAGCGATGGGAGTCGACGCCCGTTTCGGTGGCCAGCAATCGTTGCACCAGTTGCTCCGCGGACATTTCGAGGCTGAAGATCCCGACTTTCTTGCCGTGCTTGACTGCGGCGCCGTGGGCCACACCGAGCGCGAACGCGGACTTCCCGAAACTTGGGCGGGCCGCAACTATGATGAGGTCGGACCGCTGGAGTCCACCGGTCAACTTGTCAAGTTCGGCGAACCCGGTCGGCACGCCAATCACCTCGCCTCGGTTTTGCTGAAGGAAGTCGAGCTTGTCGAAGAAGCGGTCGAGCACGTCCGAGATCGATTGGAAGTCCTTTGTTTGGCGTTGCTGGGAGATTTTGAACAGCGCTTGCTCGGCCGAGTCGAGCGCGTCCTCGGCATCGAGATTGTCCTGATAACCGAGCCCCACAATTTGCGTTCCGGCGTCGATCAGGCGACGCAAGGTTGCGGTGCGTTCCACAATTCGACCGTAGTACTCGACGTGAACGGCGGTCGGAACGGAGTTGATCAACGACGACAGGTACGTGACCCCGCCAACGTCGTCGAGGGCGTTGCGGCGCTCAAGTTCGTCGTTGAGCGTCAGGAAATCTGTCGGCTCGCGTCGATTGTAGAGGTCGAGAATGGCCTGGTAAATTGTGCCGTTGGCCGAGACGTAAAAGTCATCTGCTCGCACGTATGACGCAATCCGGATGATTGCGTCGCGGTCGATCAGGAGACTCCCGAGGACCGATTGTTCGGCTTCGATGTTGTGTGGAGGGAGTCGCTCTACCATCCTGACAGTCCCCTGGAGTGGCAGGCCGATAGGGGCGGCCATCTCTTCCTCACCGTGGAAAATCGGAGAGCGAATGCCAGATTACGATTTCGTCGTTGTCAGGCGGTTGGCTCTGTCGCTTCGTCGATGTCGACAGGAGCCTCGGCGGGTGACTCGGCCGCATCGGTTTCTTCGGTGGCCCCGGCCGGACCATCGGCTTCGACTTCCTCAGTGGCCTCGGCCTCGATCACCACGGTGACCTGCGGCCGAAGGCGACCAACCAGGTGGACCGTGACAGTATGCTCGCCAATCGAGCGCAGGGGATCGTCGAGGACAACCCGGCGGCGGTCGATCTCTTCGGAGATTTGGGCGGCCAGCGCCGTCGCGACATCGCTGGCGGTGATCGATCCGTAGAGGCGACCCTGTGCACCAGCCTTGGCGGTGAACGTGAGCCGCTGGCCATCGATCTTTTCGGAGAGCGAGCGAAGCAGGTCTTCCTGCCGCGAGATCTTGCGCTCTTTCACGCCGAGATTGTGGGCGGCAACCTTCAGTTCGCCTTCGGTGGCGACAATCGCCATGCCACGGGGGATCAGATAGTTGCGGGCGTAGCCATTGGACACCGTCTGGACCGTACCAGCTTCTCCCACCTTGGCGACATCCTGTCGAAGGACGACTTTCATCCGTATTAACCTTCCAGCGAGTATGTTCAGATCGCATTCAGCACAAAAACCAGCACCGGTGCATCGCTTTCGCTCTCACCGATGCGGTCTGTCGTTTCTTCGACTCACAGTTTACGGCGCAACGGCTCGTTTCTGCAACAAATTCGATCAGTTTCTGGCGAGATACTCGGAGACGCTCCAACCGGCGCCGAATCGCGACGAGCTGACCCGAAACCATTCGTATCCGTCCACTGCTCGGGGTCCATCGAGCACCTCGACGACGGCGCCATCGGCCAATACGCCGAGAATTTCCTGATCGGGTCCGGGTTCTGCACGAAGATTCAGATCCCCATCAACAACACGCGCCGAACCGCCGATTGTTAGCGACGCCTTGCCGACTCGTGTCAGGTACAGGGCGGCGCCCCAACCTTCGGCTGCACCCACGCGCAGTTTCAACCAGACATAGCCGTTCGCCGAGCGGGGACCATCGACGACAGTTCCCTCTTCGCCGGAATAGATCGTCGTGAGCCAGGAACCGCTGAGTCCGGGCGTTTCCCGTAGTCGTATGCCGTCGGTGTCGACCGCGACCACATCGCCAATCGATATCCCGGTCGATCCTCCGGGATCCGCGGCGCCCGTGCCCAGATATTGGGAAACGCCCCATCCGGTGTGGGCCGATGTCTCGATCTGGTACCAGACACTCCCGTCCGCCGAGCGCGGACCAGCGACCACTCTGCCTGTTTCGCTTCGATACAGAATGGTCACGACGCTTGATGAGAGGCCAGGAGTCGTGCGGATGTTGATCCCGTCGGTGTCGATGTAGATGTTGTCGTCAATGTTGAATTCACGACTGGATTCGCCTTCATCGGCGGGCGCCAGGAACGCCTCGGTCACCCAGCCCGGACCAAAGTCTGTATCGACGCGCACCCACCACATGTTCGTGGCCGACGACGGACCGTCGATCACCGTGCCCACGATGCCTGCGCCAAGCGACCTGACGATCGAGCCATCGGTTCCGGGAGTGCGACGGAGATTGACGGCATCGGTGTCGACCCTGACTGAGTCACCCGGCTCAAATTTCGAGGAAGTCGCCGGTCCGCTTTCAGAGGGGGCGAGGTAGGGTTCTCCGACCCAACCCGTACCGAGCGGCGTTTGAATTTCCAGCCAGGTGATGCTGTCGCTGACCCGGCCGCTCCCGATGACGACGCCACGCGTGCCGTTGGGAAGCGTCGCCAGGACACTCGTGCCCAAACCTGGCGCAGTCCGGATACGCAGCCCCGCCTGTTGATTGACCGCGACGGCGTCGCCGATCATGAACCGGGTTCGTGGCTTGCCCTGACCTTCGAGGACGAGATACTGCTCGACCGCCCAGCCGCTGCCGTAGCTGGTGTCCAATTGGTACCAACGATATCCACCCGCCGGGAGCGGTCCGTCGATCACGGAGCCTTTGGTTCCATACGGGACGGTGGCAATGGCGGATGACCGAAGCGACGGTTCGGCCCTGATGTTGAGAAAATTGGTGTCGACCTCGAGCATCTGGTCGACGCTGAAACTCCCGATCGGTGGCGCCGCATCACTTGCGCCGAACAGCGTCGAGGCCATCCACCCGGTGCCGCGATTGCCGGTGACCTCATACCAATTGTATCCATCGACCGTGGTTGGGCCGTCGACGATGTGCATCACGGCCCCAAGGGGAACGGTGGCCGCGACGGATTGACCTGTACCCGGGAGAGCGCGCATGTTGCCGCCTTCCGCCGTCGCCTCGATCGTTTGTCCTGGACTGTACTGTGGATCGTTGAGCACTTCCCTGGCGCCAGCCAGGACATCGGCCACGGCCCACCGGATCGTCGCCAGATCGGCGTATAATCCGTCGCCTGGACAGGTGCTGTTGACGACGTCCCGGTGTCCGCAAATCGTTGGCAGATTGGGCGTTTCGTGAAAGTCGCGCTGGCTTAGGGGATCGAGGTCGCGACCGGCCCACGACGTGATCCAGGTCAGCCCGGCAATGGCTTCAGGCGTCGAGGTTTCGAGGCTGAAGTTTCCCATCGAGCAGATGCCGGCCGATCCGTGCGCATATTGAAAGGCGTGACCGCCGATCGCGTTCTCGCCGCCGACTCTACCCTCGTAGACGTTGCCCATGTAGTCAACGAGGTAGTTGTAGCCGATGTCGCCCCACCCTCGGGTAATCGCGTGATAGTAGTGAATCGAGCGGATCTCGACCAAAGGGTCGCGGAATCGTGGCGTGTCCGAATGGTGGATGATGACGTGCCGCACCGTCTGGTACGACGGCGGCCATTCCACCTCCCCGCGATCGGCTCCGCCGTAGGCGCGTTCCGCGCCCCACTCCTCGCGAGCGATGATGGGGGGTCGGTTGGAGGATGGATTGAGGGACGAAGCGGTGACATCGCTCAGGCGGGGACCGGCCTTGGCGTTGATGTATGTGAATGTCAAACCCGGTATGGCAATTTCGTTGCCGTCGGTATCGAGCCCTCGGTAGCGAACCATGCGGGCTTCTTCCGTAAACAGCAAATCGCCGAAAATCCGACCGCCCCTGTCGGGCGGGCCCGCATCGGTATGGGCCGGACCAACCACCACCGATTCAGACCAGGTCTGACCGTCCATGCTGAGCTCAATCTCGACCGCGGCAGGAAACGGCGTGTCGCCCGGCCAATTTGGGGCAACGGCATTGAAGGGGAAATCGGCCTCGAAGCCCAGTGTGTCTCCGCCGCCGACATCGTCGGGTTGGCGCCATTCGCCAGCTTGGGTCGACGCTTCCTGGGCAACGGCAGATCGAGGTTTCGCAACCGGTGCGCCAGAGGCAGTCGCCATTGCCACAAACGCGGCGGTGGCCTTGAGCAGGGTGCGCCGGTCGAGCCGCTGTGCGGGATTTTGCACCGGGACCGAAGTCGATTCACGGATGCCGCAACTGGAGACGTGTCGAAAAGTCATTCCCTCTCCCCAATCCGGGCAGTGCGCTTGGCCAGAAGACGTCTCCTCGTCGCCAACGCAAATCGCTCATTGCACGATGCGCGCGCCAAGCCCTGCCATAGTGTACGTACACTCTAACATGGCCGGTGACAACACGTCAACGTGAGCTGTTTGTGAAAAGGATGGGAGAATGGAGTGCTATGGGGTCCGGCTTATTGACCAAGTCGCGGAATGATGGCCGCACACGTTGTCTCAGCGGCATTGCAAGGACAAATGGACATCGTCACCTACGCAGCGTCGTCATTCTGACGCGGAGCTGAAGAATCCGGCCCCGCTGGATACGGCGCAGCACTTGATGACGGAGTCGGCGCCTGTTTGGGCTGCCAAAAGGGCGTCCGCTGACGCGGACCGGCCACGCCGGGGGAATCTTCCTTCGTCAGAGTGACGACTTGAGGAAAGTTCAACTAATTCTGGACACGCCAACCAGTGTGCGTTGCTACTCTGACGGAGGTGAGGACTCCAGATCCCCGCCGACCACAACCGTCTCGTCAGCACCTGTGCGGCGCACGAGATCGTACAGGGCAATCGATCCCGCTGTCGACGCGTTTAGCGATTCGACTCGACCGAGCATCGGCAGCGAGACGACCAGTTGACATCGCTTTCGAATGTTTTGGGTGAGTCCCGATCCTTCGGACCCGACGACGAGCACCGCGGGAGTGGGCACGTCCGTGGTGAATAGGTCTTGCGAACCCGGACCGCTGTCGAGCCCGACGATCCATCGGCCCGAGGCTTCCAGCTTCTCGATCGCATTGCCCAGATTCGCGACGAGGGCGATGTGGAGATACTCGACCGCGCCAGCCGACGCGTTGACGACGGCGGGTGTGACGCTCGCCGAGCGGTCACTCGGGATCACCACGCCAGCCACTCCGGCGGCATCGGCCGCACGAAGCAACGTCCCAAAATTCTGGGGATCCTGGAGGTGATCGAGAATGAGAACGTTGCCCTCGGCCTCGATTACATCGGCCAAATCGGCATACGGATAGACCGGTGTTTCGAGCAGCACACCTTGGTGATTGACGTCCGGTTCCTGATCGTCCAGCATCGTGCGCGGCACGGTCTCCAGCAACACTTCATTCATGCGGGCAAGTTCAATGATTTCGTCAATTCGCGCGTCGGGTTTCAGGCCCTCGGCGACCCACAGACGCGTCGCCTTGCGTTGGCCAGCGCGCAATGTCTCAAGGATGGCGTTTCGGCCGAACAGCAACTCGCCCTTGATCGTGAATGGCGTTGCCCGCTGGCGTCCCCTGCCGAAATTGCTCAAACCCCTTTCCGAGCGTCCGCCGCCCTGACGTTGTCGAACCGGGCGTTGACCGTCTCGTGCAGGTCGTGGGCCATCTGGTCGTTGGCGCGGCGAGCGGTGGCTCTGATCCCGATTCGGGCGTTCGGGCCGGGGCCCACGACCGGATCCTGGTCGATCGGATCGACCGCCGCCAGATGAGCCGCGAAGTGTCAAGGTCGCCATGCTTAAATCTTCTTCCAGGTAGTGCCCAAGGGGCTGTCTTCGAGCGCGATGCCGAGTTGGTGCAGGCCGATTCGAACGTGATCCGCCGCGTCCCACTGTTTCGATTCGCGAAGCAGAGACCGCACCTCAATCAGTAAGTCGATCAACGGTCCGGCATCGCCAGCGGATCGCGACGGAGCATCGTGCAGCTCAAGTCCGAGGACGCTGGCCAGGTCGATAAGCGTTTGCTGCGCGGCGCGGAACTGCGATTCGCCTCCAGATTGGGGGCGCAATCGATTGATCGAACGGGCGAGTTCGAACAGGGCGGCGATCGCGGCGGGCGTGTCGAAGTCATCGTTCATCGCGGTGTGGAAGCGCTGGTTGGTCGCCTCCGCGAGATTTGCCAGGGACGAGCCGGACTTCACCTGGCTTTCATTCTCGGAGTCAGATTCGGGTCTTGCGGCGGCCTTCAACCGTTCCAGTCCAGTAGCGGCCGCCTCCAGCCCGGCTTCGGTGAAGTTGATCGGCGCTCGGTAGTGGGTTTGGAGCACCTGCAGCCGGAATGCGCGCTGACGCTCACGCTCAATCAAGGAGCGCAGCGAAACCACGTTGCCGATCGATTTCGACATCTTCTCGCCATTGAGTTGAAGCATGCCATTGTGCAGCCAAAAATTGGCGAATGGAGACTCGCCCGAGAACGCTTCCGACTGGGCTATCTCGTTTTCATGGTGAGGGAAGATCAGGTCACGTCCTCCGCCATGGATGTCGACGACACCGTTAAGGTGGCGAGTGCACATTGCCGAGCATTCGATATGCCAGCCAGGCCGTCCCTCGCCCCATGGACTAGGCCATTTGGGCTCACCGGATTTGGACGATTTCCAGAGTGCGAAGTCGAGCGGATCGGCCTTTGACTCGGTGACGTCACTTAGGGCGCCTGAGCGCATGTCGTCAACATTTCGGCCCGACAACTTGCCGTAGTTCGGAAACGACCGAACACGAAAGTAGACATTACCTTCGGATTCATAGGCATGATCGCTTCGAATGAGCCCCTCGATCATGCGCACGATCTCCGGTATTTCCTGCGTCGCACGTGGGGTGATCGTTGCGGGAAGGACGTTGAACGTCGCGATTTCGCGGTCCCACTCTTCAATCAGGCATTGCGCGAGAGCGGCCGGTTTCTTGCCTTCGAGATTGGCCCGGCTGATGATTTTGTCGTCGATGTCGGTGAAATTCTGGGCGTAGCGAACGTCGTAGCCGATGTGCATCAGATACCGACGGACGGTGTCGAACACAATGGACGACATGCCGTGACCAATGTGGGCGGAGTCGTAGACGGTAACGCCGCAAACATAGAAGCCAACCTTGCCCGGTTCAATTGTGGTGAAGGGCTCTTCGCGGCGAGTGCGCGTGTTGTACACACGGAGTCCCGTCTGAAGTGAGTTGGCGCTCGCAGTTCCGGTCATAAGGTGTGGCTTTCTTTGGCGCTTTCGTCGGACCGGATCGTGGAACTGCCGCAATCAGGACCGTGACGTGTCGATCCTGGCGATCCAGGGAGTTCGGTCGTGAGGCATGAACGCAGGAGAGGAATCGCCGACGGAAGGTTCAGGCCCTCCCATGACTCATACAAACCAGTGAACTGTGTGGACCAGGCGAGCCGGTGTTCGTTGTGCGTTGCGACGGGGCGCCGCGAACTGTCCGGCGGGTGAACATGGGGCGCCTTAATCTGCCGCGGACTTGACGGTTGCCGCGGTCTTCTGGCCACCGGTCTCGGTTTTGCCAGCCGTCGAGGAATTGGATTCCGGTTTCGAGGAGGTCGAATCCGGACTCGATTTGGCTGAATCCTTCTTGTCCGTGACCTTCTCGTCCCCCTTGGCGGCACTCGCGGCCCCGTTTTTTTCGGCCGTCCGGCTGTCGTTGATGTACCAGCCAGAGCCTTTGAACACGATTCCAACTGGTTGGAAGACCTTGCGAACGGCGGCAGCGCATTCGGGGCATTCCGTAATAGGCTCATCCGTGAACTTCTGGAACATATCGAAGGTGTGCGAACAAGCCGTGCAGCGGTAAGCATAGGTAGGCACGAACGCAATTCTCCTGAGCATTATTGGACACACAAATTTGCCGCTCGCGGAGCGGTTGTTTCATTGTACTCGGGACGGGTATGCGACTACCACTCATCGGGGTGCGATTCAAATTTTGGTGTGAGTCGATCCGATGTGGTTAGATGATCAGGCGGGAGGACATACACGGGCCAGATCCGGGAAGTCCAGTTGAGGTTCATGGCCCGATAGTCCTCCCCTACGAGATGGCGTAGTCTTGCATGTTGTCCCAATTCGGCCCGGTCCTGAGTTCGACGATGGTAGGCACGGTGAGGGTGAAGGCAGTTTCCATTGTGTTCTTGACAACTTTCGCCGCACTCTCCAACCCGTCCTCTGACACCTCGAGCACAAGTTCGTCGTGGACCTGGAGGATCATGGTCGCGGCCAGGCCTCGCTCCACAATCTCGTGCTCGAGATTGAGCATGGCTTGCTTGACGATATCGGCCTGGGCGCCTTGAATCGGCATGTTCATGGCCATGCGCTGGGCGCCTTGGCGTCGCGCCCCATTCGACGAAGTCAGTTCGGGGAGGTAGCGGCGACGACCGCGCATGGTGCTTACATATCCGTCGCGGACACCATCGCCAATCACCTTGTCGAAAAACTTCTTGACTCGTGGCAAGCGCTCCCAATAGGCGTCGATAAATGCCTGAGCGTCGGCTCGCGACATGCCGGTATCGCGCGACAACCCAAATGCCTGCATCCCGTAGAGAACACCGAAATTGACCGTCTTCGCAATGCGCCGTTGGTCGGGCGTGACATCTTCCGGCTTCACTCCGCTGACGAGCGCGGCGGTGGCTTGGTGAATGTCCTCGCCGGACGTGAACGCGTCGATCAGGAACGGTTCTTCGGTGATGTGGGCGAGGATCCGAAGTTCCATTTGCGAATAGTCGGCGGCGAGCAGCACGGCATCGTCGTACAGACCCAAGTCGGGTCGATGATCGGCGACGAACGCCCGTCGCACGCGACGTCCGATTTCGGTGCGGATCGGAATGTTCTGGAGATTGGGGTTGACGGACGACAACCGGCCAGTAGCCGCGATGGTTTGGTTGAACGACGTGTGGACGCGTCCGGTTTCCGGGTTGACTTCAAGGGGAAGAGCATCGACATAGGTGGATTTGAGCTTGGAAAGCGTCCGATACTCCAGAATCAATGGCGCCAGGGGGTGTTCGTCGCGCAAACCTTCGAGAACGTCGGAATCCACGGAGTAACCGGTCTTCGTACGGCGGCCGGACTGCAACCCCAAAGTCTCGAACAGAAGCGTGGCGAGTTGCTTGTTGGAACCCAGATTGAGTGCTGTTCCCGCGATGTCATTGACGTCTTTCTTGATCGCATCAATCCGTGAGCCGAGCTCCTTCGAAAATTCCGAGAGTTCATCGGAATCGATTGCAACGCCAGCTCGCTCCATGCGGATCAGCACGGCGATCAGTGGGAACTCGATCGATTCGAGAAGCTCCAATTGATCGCGCTCGACAATTTGCGCCTTGAGCGGAGCGACGAGACCAAACGTGGATTCGACATCGCCACAGGCATACGGCGCGGCGAGCTCGATCGACACTGTATCCATCTTGGCCTGGTTCTTGCCGACGCCGATCAGATCGCTGATTTCGGTCATTTCGATACCAAGACGGGTGAACGCGAGGTCTTTGAGCCGAATCGATGAGTCGCCGAGGATGTAGGCGGCGATCATCGTGTCGAACGTGATTTGGCGAGCAGAATATCCATGGCGCGTGAGCACATGAAAGTCGTACTTGCCGTGATGGGTGTAGACCTTGATATCAGGGTCAGAGATCACGGGATCGAGGCGCTCGCGAACATCGTCTGCGTCGAGTTGTGACCCTTCGTTGTGCCCGACAGGAACGTAGAACGACTCATGGTCGCTCACCGCGATCGCGATGCCCACAAGCGTCGCGCGAATCGGATCGGTCGACGTCGTTTCGACGTCCACCGCAATGGTCCGGGTTTCCCGGATGTGATCGATCAAGCGATCGAGTTTCTCGACCGAATCGACGATTGTTTGGATCGACTCCGGGCGGGGTTCATGCTCTGCCACTTTGTGCCGCCTCGGCGTCTCCAGAGGATCGGGAAGTTTGTTCAGGAACGATCGGAATTCAAGCTCCCGGAAGAGTTCGGCAACCTCGTCCCGATCGTAACGGCCAACCCGCGCCTCTTCGAGATCGAGGTCAATCTCCAGGTCACGCACGATAGTTGCCAGGTGTTTGCTTTTCGGAGCGTGTTCGCCATGCTCGATCAGGGCATTGCGGGCGCGTGTCGGTGTGACCTCGTCGCGGTGCTCAATGATGCTTTCGAGCGATCCGTAGGTCGCAATCAACGCCTTGGCGGTCTTGTCTCCGATTCCGGGCACGCCAGGGATGTTGTCCGACGTATCCCCGACCAGCGCCTTGTAATCCGGGACGAACTCCGGCCCAAAGCCATAGCGTTCGAACACCGCCGCGTTGTCGAACTCGCGAACATCGCCAAACCGGCGGGCGCCCGGCAGGACGACGAGGATGTTGTCGTCGACAAGCTGGAGCAAATCGGAATCGCCGGTGACGACGATCACGCGGTAGCCATCGTCGGCAAGCGTTCGCGAGAGGCTGCCGATAACATCATCCGCTTCGTAGCGCTCAACCTGCTTGACGGGGATGCCGAGGGTGGCGATCAGTTGTTGCACGCGTCCGATCTGCTCGCGCAAGTCCTCGGGCATTTCGGTGCGCGTGCCCTTGTACTCTTCGAATATCTCATGGCGAAACGTCCGGCCGCTTTCCAGGGCAATCACGACATAATCGGGCTGACGTGTCTTGAGGACGTCGAGCAGCATGGAAGTGAAACCGTAGACGGCATTGGTTTGCTCGCCAGTGGTTGTGGACATTGTGGCTGGCAGCGCGAAATAGGCTCGAAAGATCAGGCCGTAGCCGTCGACGAGAACGATCGTTTCCTTTGTTTTCGAAGTCGCCGTCGTCACGAGTCGCTCCTGGATCGGGTCATCGGTATCGACTGCGGGCAATAGTACAGGTTTCAGCGGCGGTGAAGGGGTCGATCCAAAGTTGGCTATACTTCTTCCTGGTTGACGTATCGTGAGCATGCGACCACTACCTTCGACCAACGAGAATTGACGTCACGCGCGCGGTTGCAAGGAGTTGTCCTGACCAATGGACTCAGACCACATTCGCCATCTGGTCCAAACGACGACGGACAATGTCGAGCGAGTGATAATCGGCAAGCGTCGCGAAGTCGAACTGGTGCTCGTCGCGCTCCTGTGCCGCGGACATGTGCTGATCGAAGACGTTCCCGGAGTCGGAAAAACGGTCCTGACCAAGGCGGTCGCTCGAAGCATTGGCAGCACCTTCAAGCGTATTCAGTTCACTCCCGACTTGCTGCCCAGCGATGTCACCGGCGTCAATGTCTTTAACCAGCAGCGCTCGACGTTCGAGTTTCGACCCGGTCCAATCGTCGCCCAAATGGTGCTTGCCGACGAAATCAATCGAGCAACGCCCAAAACGCAGGCTGCCCTGCTCGAGGCGATGGAGGAGGCGCAAATCACGATCGATGGCGTGACCCATCCACTTCCACATCCATTCGTCGTCCTCGCCACCGAAAACCCGATCGACTATGAAGGCACGTTTCCCTTGCCTGAGGCCCAACTCGACCGTTTCCTGCTGCGAATTTCGCTCGGGTATCCAGGTCGACAAGGCGAGCTGGAAATGCTCGACCGCCAGCACCTGCGGCACCCGTTAGAGACGCTGACCCAGGTCGTATCGGTTCAAGAGCTGATTCAGGCGCAAGAAGGGATCAAGGCGATCCATGTCGCATTGTCGGTTCGGGAGTATATCGTCACCCTCGTCGAGGCGACGAGACATCACGACGATGTCTTTCTCGGGGCCAGCCCACGAGGTTCGCTGGCGATGTTTAACGCGGTTCGCGCCTGGGCCGGAATCCGGGGTCGCGAGTTTGTGACGCCAGACGATGTCAAACACCTGGCCGAACCGACGCTCGCCCATCGCATCATCGTCAATCCCGCTGCCCGGATGCGCGGAGTCGACAGTCGGCAGGTGGTTCGCGACCTGCTCTCCACGCTGCCGGTGCCTGGCGCAAATCCGGCCGAGCAGGACTCAAGGCAGTCCCAACGGCAACTGGCGCGGACCTGACCATTGGGCGCTGTCAAGCTCGGCGCGATCACCGCCATTCTATTTGCGATCGCGATCGTGAACGATTGGTCAACACCCGATCGCCTCATCGTTACGCTCGTGCTTGTGCTTTTCATCTGCTGGGTCTGGAAGAGATTCAGTCTCCAGCGCCTGGGATTGACCCGGTCGTTGTCGATGGATCGCGTACGCGCAGGTGAATGGATATCGGAAGAACTATCACTCAACAATCTCGCCTTGCTGCCGAAATTGTGGGTCGAGGTGCGCGACCTTTCGTCGCTTCCCGGCCACCAGGCGGGGCAAGTCGTGCATTTAGGCAGTCGAGGTTCGGCTTCGTGGATGGCGACGACGCGGTGCGAACGCCGGGGCCGGTATCGTTTGGGGCCGGTGTCGATATCTTCAGGCGACCCGCTGGGTCTGTTTGAAGACCGTCGGCTGATTCCCGCAACGCATGAATTGATCGTCTATCCGCCGAGTGTCGATGTTTCGGACGTTCCAGTGCCATTGGCACATATGTCCGGTGGCCGGGTGGCCAATGCAAATGCATCGGTTGCGGCCCAAGCGATCTCGGGGATTCGCGAGTACGGAGCCGGCGACCCGCTCAATCGGATTTCGTGGAACGCCACGGCACGACTGGGGCGGATGATGGTGAAGGAGTTCGATCCAGAGCCTACATCCGACGTCTGGATTATGCTCGATCTCAACGAACCCGAGGCGCCTCGCCGCGACGAACCCACTCGGACTGGCGGTCCGTCGTTCGACGAGGCGGTTGAGTATGCGATTGCCGTGGCCGGGTCGCTGGCTGAGCGATGCCTCAACGATGGTCGCAAGGTGGGGCTCATTGCGAATCGGTCGATGCCGATCCGGCTCGATGCAGATGGCTCCCAGCGGCAATGGTTTCGCATCTTCGAAACGTTGGCGGTGGCCACGACGTTTGGACACAGACCGTTGTTCGAAGCGATCCAGTCTGAATCGCGTCGCTTTTCACGAAATAGCGGACTCATTGTCGTCACGTCCGGGCTCTCACGCGATTGGGCGCCGGCGGCTCGTTCACTGGTCCAACGCCAGGTTCCCGTCACGGCGGTGTTGATCGCCGACACGTCGCGCTACGACACGGCGGATGTGACGGCCCTGATCGAGGCCCTCGCAATGGCTCACGTCACCGTCACCCAGCTTTCGCCGGGCGAACGCATGGTCAATCTGGAGCGAACCGCGCCGCGCCATGTGACGTAAACTGAAAGCATGAGCGAACCCACTTCGTCCCACTCCCACCTGGCCCGCCGCAAACGTCCCCGATGGACCCTGACTCGACCGATGTTTCCGGAGGGCTTGCTAACGCCAGCACTGCTCATTGCATTGGTCACGATCGCCGGGTACTGCGTGCAGACATCCGATTGGACGCGGATCGTGGTTCCGGTGAGCGTGATGGCATTTCTCGCCGCTCTCTTCGGCAGCCTGATCGCACGGCTGCGAGTGCTCGACTCGGTCGCGCACATGGTGTCGATTGGGCTTGGCATCGGCCTGGCTTTTTCGCTCGTCGCCAGTCGGGCAGACGAACTGGAAGGTGGTCTCCGGGAGCGTGGCGCCGAGATCGGAACCGTTGGACTCCGCTGGTACCTGGGTCAGCGGGTCGACGATGAAATGGAGGCTCTGCTGGTCTCCCTGATGATGGGAATCATTTTGTGGCTGGTTGGGTATCTGGCGGCGTGGTCGCTGTTCCGGCGCGGCTGGATTCTGGCGGCGGTGTTTCCACCGGGTTTCCTGATCCTGGTCAATCTGGGGTATGCGGAGGCGCCGCAAACGGAATACCTGGCGGCGTTTTCGCTCGTCGCGTTGGTGCTGATTGCACGTCACAACCTCTACTGCCGACAACTTGAATGGGGCCGCAATCGAATGCGCGGTTCAGCGGGGGTGACCCGCGGGTTTCTTCTTTCCGGCATTGTTGTCGCCGTTGTCGCGACGAGCGCCGGTTGGCGGGCGCCGGCAACGCTCTCGCAAGACGCCCTTCAACCTCTGGTCGGCGAGGTGAGCACCAGCGTCCTGAACGCGCAGGATTATGCGTCGCAATGGTTGCGCGATCTCGGCGGCGAGTCGTCGTTGCGGTCTCAAACGAGCGGAAGCTACGCATCTTTTGGAGATTCGTTCGCGGTTGGCGGTCCGCTCGAGTTGACCGATCAACCCCAGGTGCTGGTCTTCGCCGATAACGCGCCGTACCTCACGGCGCAGCACTACGACAGCTACTCCGGGCGGGGTTGGTTCTCGACGACCGAAGACACCTTTAACCCTGTTGGCGACAAGGGTCAACGTTACTCGCCGGAAATGACCTTCGCGGCCAACCAGCCGGCGCCATTGACCAGCCAGGTCACACAAGCTCGAACAAGCTCGGCTATCGAAATCACACCGCTTGCCACCATGGACGATCGTGTATTGACGGCTGACACCTATCTCTCGGCGAACGTGGAAACGTCGGTTCGCATGTCCTGGGTTCAACTGGATGGTGTTGAGTACGACATCGGTGGTGAGGATGTATCGGGACTGCCTCGCGACCTCCAGAGCATCGCGGTGCTGCTTCACGGCGCCGAACTCACCGGGGAGGTACAGGATGGAAGTCCAGTATCGTCAAACGCGGAGCTGCAGGCGCAGATCGAACTCGAACGCGATCAGTTGCGCGGCCGATTTCTTGAGGTGAGTTGGACAGCGGATGAAGCGGGAAGGGTGCAGACGCTGATCGTTTCGGGACAGGCGCCAGTTTACGACGATGTCGAGGCCGTGTTTTCGGATGATTCCGCGATATCCGGTGACACGTATCGAGTCGTTGGGTTGAGATCCACGGCAACACCGGACGACCTGATGGAGGCGGGCGAGGACTACCCCGAGTGGGTGACGGATCGTTACCTTTCGCTCCCGGATTCGATCACACTCCGCACAACCGAACTCACGCGCGCGATCACGACCGATTCGGGAAATCCTTACGAACAGGCGCGCGCGATCGAGCGGTTCCTGCGAACCGAGATCGCCTATGATGAAAACGTGGATGCGCCGCCAGATGACGCCGACATCGTCGACTATCTCCTCTTCGAGCGTCAACGAGGCTATTGCGAATATTCGGCGTCGGCGATGACGGTGATGCTGCGAACGCTCGGTGTGCCGGCGCGTGTGGCCGTTGGCTTTTATCCTGGCGACTACGACCAGAGCCGAGCCGGATATCTTTACCTTCAGGCCAATGCCCATGCCTGGACCGAGGTGTACTTCCCCGGCTACGGATGGATACCGTTTGAGCCGACATCGTCGCAGCCGCTGATTGAGGAAGGCGTCAACGCCGGCGCCGATTTGCCCGACACCGAACCGACTGGGCTGGCGGTGGAAGAGACACCGACGCCAGCCCCCTCCTCTCTACTCGCGACACCTGGTGGTGGCCAGACGCCGGCGTCGATTACTCCACCTCAAGCGACGCCTGAAGGCGGCGGTGGAATGCCGCGCTGGTTGTTGGCGATGGGCGCGGGTGGACTGCTGCTGGGCGCGGCGCTGGTGACCGGATGGCTCTTCTGGAGTGTGCCACTGCGCGGGATGGCGCCTTCCAGTTCGCTCTACACGCGCCTACGCCGCATCGGGACCTGGTTGGGCGTAGCGCCCGCGGCAACGGCTACTCCCCAGGAGTACGGTCGGGCATTTGCCGTACGTCTGCCCCAGGCGCGCAACCATGTCGAACGCATCGTCAAGACCTACGAGGTGGACCAATTCGGACCCGATCGTGCTGGATCGGGTTGGCTGGGCGCGGCGGAAGAAGCCTGGTCGTCGCTCAAACGACAATTGCCGCGCTGGTTGATCCGGTGGCGTCGGTAGCTCACTCATCGTCGCGATGGAGGTGACAGGCAATGGCGATTCTACAGGCGCCAATTCTGGTGGCCGGCGCGATCAACACTGATTTAGTCGCGACGATGTCACGCGCGCCCGGAGCTGGCGAAACGATCACTGGGACAGGGTTTGCGATTCACGGTGGCGGCAAGGGCGGGAATCAGGCAATGGCCATTGCCCGCTCCGGTGGCGATGCGCATCTGGTGGGCGCCATCGGCGACGATGACTTCGGCAAGGCGCGTGTGGCCGACTTGGCGGAAGATGGCGTACGCACGGAATGGGTGCAGATGTCGAAGCAGGTTTCATCCGGGGTGGCGCTGATTTTTGTCGAGGATGGTGGCGAGAATCGAATTGCCTATGTTCCGGGGGCAACAACGACAGTCCCAGGTTCACACACTGCAGCTGCGTGCATGGCGCTTTTGCCTACCCATGTCTTGGCCACGAATGAGCTCCCGCACGGTTCACTCCTCGCCCTGTTTGCGTCTGCACGCGAGGTAGGCGCGAGGGTCATATTCAACGCGACACCAGAGCCGGAGACTGTTCGGGTGCTTCTCGAGTGGGTATCGGTG
>JACCUV010000331.1 GCA_013698495.1 Chloroflexia bacterium | reverse complement strand
TTGTCGGAGATCAGCAGGATATCCAAACCGGTTGCGCCCGATCCATCCAGAAGCAGTGTTGCCCGGTTGTCCGCCGCGAAAGAGTCGCGCACTTCCACGATTACATCGGCGCGTTGCGCGCCTTGCGGCAGCGTGACCTGGACAGACCGCGTTTCGCCGGAGAGCAGGTCGAGTTCAGACACCAGGACATCGACACCGTCGGCCTGCACGCGATAGGGGAGGCGCACGGTTTCCGGCGCGAACGAAGACAAGGCGAAGGACAATCGGTAGGTTTCGTCGCGGTTCGCCGCCGGGCGCGATCCGATCGACGTGATCGCGACATTGGGCAATGTGTTTTCCGTTGACCCAACCATTCGCAACTCGATCGGGGCCTCGACCGCCGCCGCCGTATCCGGATTGACCCGAACCGCGCCATCGGAAATCAGCACGATCCGGTTGGCGCGATCGGGCAGGATCAGATCGCCGCCAAGTTCGATCGCGGCGTCAATATCGGCGATTCCACCAGGAGCCATGGTCAATTGGAGCTGCTCGCGAAGCCGGTCGACCTGCGGCCGTGTCGAAGCGGATGTCGATTGCTGTCGGCTGCCGGTCACGATCACCGTGATCACATCGCCGGCCTGCCATTCCCGCAAGATGGCTATGGCTTCGCTGCGCGCCAGGCTCCACCTGGTTCGCTCATCCTCGTCGCTCGCCAGACCGAGCATGCTTGTCGAGCCATCGAGCAAGACGATCGTATGTTGCGGTGTCGAGCGTTGCTCGGCCATGCCGGGGAGCGCGTCCATCGCCGGTCTGGCCAGGGCCAACCCGATCGCCAACGCCGCCAGGAGCTGGAGCACCAGGGGCAAGCTCATCGGCGGTTTCCGAAAGCGACGTTTGTCGGCGCTATCGGCTGCCACCGGCTCCCAGAACCGCAGCGACGGCAGCATCAGCACAGGCGGCGTTCGCCGGCGCATGTGGATCACGACGATCGCGGCGAGGGCGACGAGCGCAACGAGCCCGATCGGGACCAGCAAGGTCAGCCCGGAGCCCATCACGACACCAGCCCGACATTGCGCAGCAGTTGGACGAGCGACTGGTCGACCGGTTGGCTCGTCGGAATCTGGACGTGGAGCGTCCGGACTCCACCGCCCAGCGTCTCCAGCTCTTTCAGCCAGGCCTGTCGACGGTCAAGGTAGCCAATGACTGACAGAGCGTCGTTCCGGATCGGCATCCTCGAACTGGTTTCAAGGTCGATCGCCTGATTGGTTTCGTTCAACACCGGCATCGCCCCGGGATTCGCTTCCGCCGGGTCGTAGATTTGGAGGAGGGCGATTTCCCAACCCCGGCCAACGGCGCCGCGCATCGCGGTTTCAAGCCGTTCGAGGTCCTCCGAGAGAAAATCCGAGACGATCAGCAAAATTCCCGCTCGTCTCCGCTCGAATACGAGGCGACTCATCGCCGCGGTGAGATCGCCCTCGCTTTGGGCGTGCAGCCGTTCCAGCCAGGAGAGCATCCTCCTGATATTCGTCCTGCCCTGAACCGGTCCGAACCGGCGCTGGGCATCGGAGCCGACGGGAGTGATCGAGACCCGATCGAAGTGCCACAGCGAGAGGTACCCAATCGCCCCGGTCAACTGCAAGGCGCGCCGCAGCTTGGTCGGCGTGTCGGGATTGCTCGACCAGTCCATCGAGCGGCTGACATCGACGAGCAAGTGCACATCGAACTCGGTCGTGATTTCACTCTCGCGGACGAAGAGGGAGTCGAACCTCGCATAGGCGCGCCAGTCGATCCGCCGGTAGTCGTCACCGACGGTGTAGGCCTTGAAATCGGCGAACTCCGGCGAAGGACCCTTGCGCAGCGAGCGATGTTCGCCGGAGAGTCCCGCCCGCGCCAACCGGCGCGAGCGCAGGATCACCCGGCGCAATCGCGCCAGCACATTATCGGTGAAAAGCGGTTCTACAGTGGCCTGCGCCAGGTCGTCGCGGATCATGGCACAGGCTCCCCGAAGTAGTCCTTCACCACATCGCGGAGGTCTTCTGGCGCCCGATTGCTGTCGGGACCGGCGACACCGACATTGCCGGTGGACTGATCGCCACTGGCGGTGCTGGAATCGGACCCCGATCCCAGGCTTGAGGATCCAGAGTTGCCTCCTGTCTGGATGCCAGAGGAATCAGACGTGCCCTGCAGCTCGAGTGTCGTGTCCCCACCGCGCGTTGTACCCGTGCCGTCGTCCACCTCGCCGCGATCATCGCGGCTGGCCGGGGGCTCGCCGGCTTCACCAATGCCAGGAATCTCGGCGTCTGGATTCTCTGCGGGATCGTTCGGGTCGTCGACATTCTGGTCGCTGGTGTTCTGGTCGTTGGCTCCCGTTTGTCCGGTTCCGGCCCCCGATCCCTGGGAGGCATTCGTCTCTTCCTGGGGACTGCCCTGGAGACTCTGGTTTGAGGACGATGAGCCACCCTCGGAACTCGCGCCCGCCTCATCGCTCGAACCCTCGCCCTGTTGCCCTTCACCCGGTTCCTGTCCGGCGCCGTCGGAAGACTCCGAACCGCTGCCTTGTTCCGAACCGCCTTCCGCCGAGTCTGAGCTGGAGGACTGCGGCGGCGAGTCCGGCGATTGGTTCGAAACTCCCGGTTGCGCGGCGGCGCCCTCGCCCGGGTCGGAGCCCGGCTCGCCTTGTTGCTCGCTCGACGATTGGGACTGGTTAGATCCCGATTGATCGCCGTCGGCGTTTTCATCGCCCGACGTCGAGGGGTCACCGGAGTCCGACTGCGCTTCATTGAGGTCGCGAGCAAGATCCTGGTCCGATTGCACCTTCTCGCCCGTCTCGTCGATCTGGTCGGCGAGCGCCGTGAGCGCGTCCCCGGTTTCGGGACCCCCCTCGCGCAAGGCCGCCGCTGCCTCGTTGGCGGCCTGCGCCAGCTCGGGATTGGCGTCGGAAATCTGGCGCGACGCCTGCTCCAGATCGTTGGCCAGCACCTCGCGCTCGTCCTGCGAGAGCGAGGCGACGGATGCGGATGTCGATCGCAGCGAATCCGCGGCGCTGGCATAGTCGCCGCGCGAAATCGACTCCGCCGCCGGTTGGGTGAGCGGTTCGCTCTGCAGGGCATCGCCGACGCGGGCCAAATCGTCGCGCGACGATTGCGAATTGCGGCCTCGCTCCTGGATTTCCGCAATGCTGGCCTGCTCGCTGACGGGTTGCTCGATCACTGGTTGACGAGGCGCGGGTTGATCGCGCACGGCAAGCCGCTCGCTGGCCTCTACAAACTGGGGAATGGGTGAATCGCTGACCGCCGCGATTCCCTGGCGCGGGACGTAGGCCAGCAACATCGTCACCAGCGCGCCGGCCATGATCAGGCAGATCGCGGCTTCGCGCACCGGCAGGAACGTCGAGCGCGGGATCTCGGTCATGATTTCATCGAAGGTGTTTGCCGCGTCCGCCAATTGAAGCCGGGAAATGTGACTCGAGTCGCCGGGACGATCGAACGCGGTCACGATCCGCTCCTGGAGACCGAAGGTTCGGTCGAGCATACCCGCGACCATCAGGCGATCCGGTCGAATCAGGTGACCGTAGACAACGCCAACGGCCAATCCGGCAATTGTCGCGACAATCACGGACGTCCACTCCGGCAAGGTGGCGACACCAAGCACCGCCAGCAGAGACCAGAGCGTCAAGATCGCCAGCGCCAGCGTCAAACCGCGGAACAGCGCGCCTCCACGCCACGCCCAGACGAATCGCCTCGTGACGCGATCGATTCGCAAACCAAGCCAGGCGCCAGCGGCGTCGCTCGAATTCACCGCCGCCGCCGCTCCTCGCTTCGGTAACTCCGGCGCCGGAGCATCGCTGCCGATCCAGAACGGAATCCACAGCATCTTCCAAACGAACAACCGCGGATCGTGCCTGGCGACCGCACGCCCACGATGCCACGAGTCCTGCGCCCATTGCCCAACGTCGACCCGTGACCAGGCGGGGCGCAGTCGAATCGGAATCTGACGGAAGACTGACTGAGCCACCTAGTCGCCTCCCGTGCCGGCGCGCCAGCGTGGCGACGGTGGCCCGAGTGGTCGCCACATCAACCGGCCCGGCGATCGTTGCCAGGTCCAGACGCCGAGCCAGGCGCACAACACCACCACCAGCGCCGAAAGAACGAAGACCATGCGCTGAATCCGCGTGTCGATTTCGCTCACGACCAGCGTCGCCGCCGTCACGCCATCGGCATTGCCCAGCAAGGCATACGTATCGCCAGCGGTGACGGCATCGCGACGGGCAGTCGTGACCGCGAGCCAGTTGTCGGCGGATCCACGAGCGCGTTCGAGCTGCGAATCCGCCGCCGCCCCGTCGTTCGCCAGATCGCCGTACCGTTCGATCGTCGTCACCGGGCGATGCGGGTCGGGCAACAGCGCGTAAAGCGCATCGGCCTGGGTGAGAAGGGCGAGGACCTCGATGTAAGCGTTGGATTCATGCGCCGCCTGGGCATCGGCCATGATGCTGTCGGCCTGCAAGCCGATCGCGCACTGCGCCAGTAGCGCCTCGACCCGGCTCAGGCCAACCTGATCGTCGAGGTCGGTGAACAGTCGTTGCGAGCGCTCCGCTTCGGCCGCCGCCGCCTCGTACGCGCCACGCGCGAAGAGCTCCTCGGCTCGGCGAAGATCGAATGCCGAGACGGCGTTGTCGCGCCATCCAGAAGCGAACCATCGCGGCAGGAACTGGTTCCAGGCGGCCGCCAGGTCCACCTCGGATTGCCCGAACGTGCTGGCCAGATTCGCCGTCCACTCTGTGGTGCTCGCGAACCCCGCAATCAGGTTGCGCAGCCCGGCGACACCGTACCGATCGGTCAGGAACGCGACCAGCGCATAGGAATTGGCGGTTTGTTCCTCGGTGGAAAGGTCTGGCGCCGTGCTGGTTACGATCCGGGTCCAACCGGGGAGCGTGCCAGATTGGTCGAGTCCCTGAACCAGCGAACCGAGGCGCGCCTGACGAGCCGCTACCGGCGTCTCGACATAACGCGCGATTCCGTCGAGCAGGCCCAAGGGCATCTGGCCACCGGCCGCCGCCTGGACGAACCCGCGGCTGACGACATTGCGCAACACATTTCCGGCTTCAATTGGCGTCAGTCCCAGGAATGGGTCAATCGCGACAATCGTGACCGAACCGTCTGGGGACACGTACGTGAAATCGTTGACCCAGCGCATGCCAGCCTTGTGGGCCTGATCGACGGCATCGACAAAGACGATGATCTGTGGGGCGGCGGGTTCGGCGCCGAACAGCGCCGCAAATTGGGGCCAGGCATTGGTAATTGCCGTACCGTGCTCCTGCACCAGGTCCCTGGCATCGATCGGGAGGTCCGATTCGACCTTGATCAGAACTCGCCCGGCATCGGCCAGGGTGTGAGTCGGATCGGGCTGGGAAAGGGCTGGACTTGCCATCCCGCCAAGCAAGACCATCGCTACGAAAACGGCGAGAGGGACGAAACGGCGCCAGCGAGCAGGGGAATGAGTCGTAAGCATGTACCCTCCGTCGGTGGAGCGATCGCACATGCCGCGTACGCACGTGCGGCGTCGTTCGCAAGGCTCTCCTGGCCGGATACTCCAGTATACTTCACGCCCTTGGGCGCCCCGCGACGAGCGAACGCCAGCGAACCTGCTGTTTTGTCTCCGCCACGGACCCGCGGCGCCGTGTCGGCTGGTTTCGGCGCCGTTGTTCACGAGGCGCGCGCTCCGCTTTCGCGAGGACAGGCATGTCGATCGAACAACCGGCCAATATTGCTGCGCCGGTGGGAGTTCCCGGAACGCGTGACGATGGTTCCGTCGCAGCCTCCATGTCGTCCGATTCTGTGCGCGACCGCGCCCTGAGCGCGGTCAAAACGGCCGCCCTCGAGCACAAGTTCCTCGCCCTCATCCTCGTGCTCTTCCTGGTCAAGGGCGTGATCGTCACCTTCGTCCATGCTCCCTACAGTGGGCACGATGAAGTGGCCCACTACGCCTACCTCCAACTTGTGGCCGAGGAATATCGCATCCCGGAGCTTCCCGAACTCGACGCCTGGCAAGACGTGTACGCGGCGGATGGCTCTTACACTCATGACCGGATGCCGGCCGAATTCTGGCAATATTGCCGGAGGACGACAATCGATTGGAGTCCCGGTTGCGGCGAATACTCCAACGTCGTCTATGCGATGAGTCTCGGCGGCCAGTTCTACCCAACCGGCTGGGTCTACACCGCCAACCATCCTCCGCTCTACTACCTGGTGATGACGCCGCTGTTCTGGTTGAGCGACGGTCTCTCGATCGAAGGCCAACTCTACATCCTGCGCCTGGCGGCAATTCCGTTCGGGTTGATGACGGTGTTGTTCGCGTTCCTGACCACGCGCACGCTCTTCCCGCGCGATCGTTTCCTGGTGATGACAGTTCCGGCTTTCGTCGCCTTCCAGCCGCAGATTTCATACGAAGCGGCGATGCTCAACAACGATATCTTCGCGATCGCCTTCACCAGCGCCGTGATCTATCTCCTGACAAAGGGGCTGAAGACGGGATTTCCGATCCGGACCTTGGCCCTGATCGGCTTGTGCTACGGACTGGCGGTGCTTTCCAAGAACACCTCGCTCACAACCGGCGGAATCATCGCCTTCGCCATGATCGTCGGGCTCGGGTTCCGCAATTGGCGGGCATGGCTGCCAAAAGGCGCGATCGCCGCGACGGTTACTGGCCTGATGATTTGGCCGTGGTATCTGTTCATGTATCGAACCTACGGCGATGTCACCGGGTTGACCCGGATCCGCGAGTTGCAATACTGGAACTATCAATCCGGCGACTTCCCAAACATTTGGGATCAGCTCAGCAACAGGGCGTTTCTGTGGATGCGCTGGCGCGAAACCTGGGGAGAATTCGGGTGGCGCCTGATTCCGCTCAACCCCGAGTTGCTGCGGGTGCTGCTGTGGATCACGATGGCAGGCATGATTGGCGTGGCCATTTGGTCAATTCGTTACTACCGTCTCAACGTCCAGCGCTCGCGAAATTCGAGCGGCATTGAGAACGCCGCCTTCCCCACCGGCACAGACCCGGTTTACAGCCTCGAACGCTGGCAGGTTGTCGGATTGCTGACGATGGGCGTGACCTGCGTATTGGCCTATCTCGCGATTCTGCAGTTCGGCACGACTTTCGCGCTGACCCAGGCTCGATACTACTTCACGGCAATTGTGCCGGCGGCTATCCTCCTGATGCTCGGTTTGCGCACACTGATTCCTCGACGCTGGCTTGGCTACGGTCAGTTGGGCATTTTTGCGGCGCTCGTCGTGCTGACCGTCGTCATCTACAGCGGCTACGTCATTCCCTACTGGTCGACCGCGGGACAGGCCTACCCCGACATCGACCCGTTTTATCGATAGGCGACAGGTGACATCGCACGACACTGAGTCTGGAGTCCTCCGCGGACTTTCCCAAACGTCAATCGAGCAAAAGTTCCTGGCGGTTCTGCTCATCCTCTACCTCGTCAAGGGCGTGACGATCGCCTTCGTTCACGAGCCGTTCTCGGGGCACGACGAGGTCATGCACTACGCGTATCTTCAATATGTCGCCGAGGAACACCGCTTGCCGATCATTCCGGATCTCGGCATCTGGCGCGCAGAGGCGGCTGCCGGGGTCGAGGACAACTACGATCGAGCACCGGCAAACCTCTGGCCCTACTGCCAATTCAACACCCCGGATTGGAATATCGCCTGCGAAAGCTACGCATCGCCCACCTGGAAGGCGACACTCGGCGACGAACTCCTGCCGATGGGCTGGGTCTACACCGCGAATCATCCTCCCCTCTACTACCTTCTCCTGACACCGGTTTACTGGGCGATCGACGATCTCTCCGTCGAATCGCAGCTGTACGCCCTCCGCCTCGCGACGCTGCCGTTCGGTTTGCTGGTGGTGGCGCTTGCCTGGTTGACGGTGCGCGTGCTCTTCCCGCGAGACCGGTTCCTGGCGATGACGGTCCCCACGTTTGTCGCCTTCCAGCCGCAAATCTCTTACGAAGCGGCGATGCTCAACAACGACATGCTGGCGATCGCCTTCACCAGCACCGTAATCTACCTGCTCGTGCGCGGACTCCGGTCCGGTTTTCCGGTCGGCAACGTGGCGTTGACCGGGTTCTGCTTCGGGTTGGCGATGCTTTCGAAAAACACCTCGGTCATGGCCGGAGCGCCAATCGCCGTCGCCATGATCCTCGGGCTCGGCGTCCGCAATTGGCGCGAGTGGCTGGCGAAGGGCGCTCTCGCCGCCAG
>JACCUV010000069.1 GCA_013698495.1 Chloroflexia bacterium | reverse complement strand
GGAAGCGGCCATCTCGGTCAAACCTTCCTCGTCGGCGACGAAGTCTACATCCGCGCCGTCGAAACCGCCGATAGTAAATTCGGCGTCTCCTGGACCAAGACCATCTTCCCGAAATCCACCGAATGGTACGAAACCTGGGTCAAGGAAAAGATGGTTAAGGAAAAACGACGGGCGAACTACATCGTCCTGCGCAAGGCGGACGATGTTCCCGTCGGTGGCATTCAGACCTGGCGTCACGATCCCCTGACCAACGTCGAATCCTGGATGGATCCGCTCTACGGCGAGCGCGGCCAGCATTGGCTCGCGGAGGCGCTCTGTCTCGCCATCCCCTGGCTCGTCGACGAGCAGCACCGGCCACTTGTCCGGCTGCGAGTCGCCGCCAACCAGGACATCGCGATCGAACGCCTCAACGCGCTCGGCGCCCGCCAGGTCACGCGCTTCCGCGAGGCGATCAAGACCTGGGGAGGTCGCGAAGATGCGCTCGTTTTCGAATACCTCAACCGGCAATGGGTGGAGCGCCTCGGCGACCCGATCGACCTGACGTTCGAGCGGAGCGGCAGCGGCAAACCGCGCCCTGTCCCGGCTCCGATCGACTTGACTTCGGACCCCCCGCCCAACGCCGTCCGCGTCGGCCCCCGCGTCTACCTTCGACCTTTCGAACGCAAGGACGCGCCGCTCGCTGCCCTCTGGTCCCGCCAGGAACCCGACGCGAGGTGGGATAGTGGCCGCTACATGAACAGCGCCGCAGGCTATGAGGCCTGGAACGAAGGGTTGCAAAAGGACAAACCACAGAAGTGGGTCCGGTTCGCCGCCTGTCTCCGCGAAAGTGACGAACTGATTGGCATGGTCGGCATCGAAGACATCGACTACGTGCATCGCACAGCCGAAACAGAGAGCGTCATGCACCGCGCCGACCACCGCGGCGGTGGGTACGGCACTGAAGCCAAGCACCTGCTCTTCGACTACGCCTTCAACACACTCAACCTGCACGCCTTGCAATCGGTCGTGATTTTCCCAAACACTCGCTCCGCCGCCGCCCTGCGCAAGCAGGGATACAAGGAGGCAGGCCGCCTGCACTGGCACTTCCCGGCCAATGGCTACTTCGAGAACTTCATTTGCTTCGATCTGCTGGCCAGCGACTGGCGAGCCTTGCCCCGCGCCAGCATGAACGGTGTGCACACCGAAAAGGAGGGCGCCCGATGACTGAGGCGACCATCACCGGAGAAAAAACGGAATCGCCGACGCCCGGTACCGGACACGAGGGCCAAACATTCCTCGTCGGCGACGAAATCTATCTCCGCGGCATCGACGTCGCCGACGCGATATGCGCGATGTCGTGGCGTCATTCCCTGTACCCCTACTCCGTTGACCTCAACAAGGAGTGGATCAAGGACGATCTCGCCAAGGACGACGACCTTTGGTTCGTCATCGTCCGCAAATCCGACGACCGCGTCGTCGGCTCGGTCCAGGTCGAAGAAGATGGCGTCTTTTTCTGGATCAGCGCCGAAACCGATCGCCTCTTCGGCGAGGCGGCCTTGCGCTGGAAGGGCGAAGCGATCGCCCTCGTCGCGACCTGGATAATCGACGAACGTGGCCAAACCACCGCCTACACTGAGATTCCCGCCGACGAAACGCCGGTGATCGAGAAACTCGAGGCGGCGGGAATGCGACGCACGGTCCGCTTCCGGGAACTGCTCGAACGCGATGGCCAGCGTGTCGATCGCCTCGGCTACGAGTACCTCAACCGCGCCTGGATGGCCGTGCTCGGCGATCCCCGCGAACGGCGCCTCGAACGCACCGGCACTGGCGAGGCCCGTCCCGTGCCGCCCCCGGTCACGCTCGAAGGCGATCCGCCACGCAACGCGATGATGGTCGGCAAGCGCGTCTACCTGCGGCCCGAGGAGCCGGACGATAGCATCAAGTCCGCCCTCGCCGCGCGACAGGAAACCGAAACGTTCTTCGACATCGGACGTCATCTCAACAGCCCGGTGATGCTCGACAAATGGGTGAGCGATCACGAAAAGGCGGAACTGCCATCGTGGATCACGTTCACTGTCTGCCTCCGTGAGAACGATGAACCGATCGGCTGGGTCGCACTGCTCGATGTCGACTACCAGAACCGCTTTGCCGAGACTGGCAGTTTCTTCGGCTCTGTCGAGCATCGCGGCAGCGGCTACGGTTCCGAAGCCAAGCAACTGTTGTTGGAATACGCCTTCGAGCGGCTTGGACTCCACATGGTCCAGTCGTGGGTCTACTTCCCAAACACCCGCTCCGCCGCCGCCCTTCGCAAACAGGGGTACAGCGAGAGCGGGCGGGTCAACTGGCTCTACTCCCACAACGGCACGCTCGGCAACTTTGTCGCCTTCGACCTGCTCGCCGAAGAGTGGCGCGCCATGCCCCGCCAGGACTGGACGCCCGCCTGATTCCGTACGGGAGGACACATGAGTCCTCCCGCATCGATTTGCCAGACAATTCGTAGGGGCGGTACCGGCCCTGCTGGATACCGGCAGGAGAGATGCCTGACCAACCGTTGTTCAGGGGTGTCCGCCCGTCTTTCTCCGGCGCCGGCGAGCCGTAGCGCCGGCCTGCGATTCCCCGCCTGGTCAGCGCCATCCACGTCCGCACTGCCCGACCCGCCCGGCCCCTCGCATCTTCATATTAAGCGCTCTTCCCCATATACTGACCACGAGCCGAACCCGCTTTCGGCCTCGCTCGGAGGTTTC
>JACCUV010000060.1 GCA_013698495.1 Chloroflexia bacterium | reverse complement strand
GCCGTGGCGAGCTACGATGAGGTGATCGCCGGGTTTGGAAAGGAATAGAAAGGGAGATTGCGATGATGTACTCGGTTGAACTGACGCAGGAGATTCGGGACAAGCAAGTTCGGTACCGGCACGAGGCGTATCGGGGACGATTCGGTTCCCGTCCTCTCAGACGTCGCGTTGGGATCCAGCTCATTCTTTTCGGCGAAGCCCTGCGTGGCAAGGTGGATGAGGGTTTGGGATCGCCAGAATTCAATCGAACGCGTTGATCTGTGGCGCGGTATGAGACGCATCGATCGACGGGGGCATTGCAGATATTGCCCCCGTTTGTCGTGGTACACTCTGCGCTCAACACGACGGCGCGGATGGCGGCATCAGGTGGCCGCGCGGCTGCCCGGCGCCATAGCCAAGCGGTAAGGCATGGGTCTGCAAAACCCTGATCGCCGGTTCGAATCCGGCTGGCGCCTCCCACATGTATTAAAGTTAGCGGACGACGACATCCTATTGGGTGTCGTTTCGGTGTTCGCGGTGGAAGTCGTGGCGAAACCAATACACTCCAGGCATGCAAAACGGACGAACACGGAGGTTCGCCCCTACGAACCACTCCGTTACGGGTAGGAGTCAACCTTCGTGTTGACCCGGCTTTTGCGACTCCGTAGCCGCAATATCCCTGCGCATCCAGCACCCTTCGAACGAAATCTCTCCCGCGGCCTGGTATGCCTTGGCGCGGGCGCTGACGACATCCGGACCCAGCCCCACCACCGTCAGCACCCTGCCCCCCGCCGTGACGATTTCGCCGCGATCCAATCTGGCCGTTCCGGCGTGGAAGACAATTACGTCGGGGTCGCTGGCAGCGGTTTCCAGACCATGGATCGGGAACCCGCTCCGATACGGGCCGGGATAGCCGCGGGAGGCAAGAGCGATGCCGACTGCCGCCCCGGAACTTGACGGCTGGGGGGTGTGGCGCAACGACCCGTGGGCGACGGCGAGCGACCACTCCCCGAGATCCTCGGGAGTCGTGGGCAGCACGACTTGCGTTTCGGGATCGCCAAAGCGGCAATTGAACTCGATCACCCTGGGACCGTCGCTGGTGAGGATCAGGCCGGGATAGAGGACGCCGCGCAAGGGAGAGCCACGACGCGCCATCTCGCGCACGGCGGGCAGCACGATCGTCTCCTCGATCCGGGCCATCGTCGCCTGGTCGATCCGGGCCGTTGGCGTGTAGACCCCCATTCCCCCGGTGTTCGGTCCCAGATCGCCGTCGAAGGCGCGTTTGTGGTCGCACGACGGGGCCAGGATCCGAACATCCTGGCCGTCTGTCAGGAGCATGATCGAGACCTCTGGACCGGTCAGACGCTCCTCGATCACGACGGTGGTTCCGGCCTTGCCAGGGGCCCCTTCGGACATGAACGAGGCAAGGGCGGCCTCGGCCTCGGCGCGGTCATTGGCGACGACGACGCCCTTGCCGGCGGCGAGGCCATCGGCCTTGATCACGACCGGGCCGCCGCCGCCGATCTCGGCGATCGCGCGTCGTCCGGAGGCAGGGTCAGTGGCGACAATCGAGCGGGCGGTAGGGATCCCGGTCGAGGCCATCAGCACCTTCGACCACGACTTGCTGCTTTCGATCCGCGCCGCGGCGGCGGTATGCCCAAATACCGGGATGCCGGCGGCATCGAGTATGCCGGCCAACCCGGCCGCCAGCGGGTCCTCGGGACCGACGACCACGAGATCGACTCGCCGATCGGTAGCCAGGCGGACGATGCCGTCTAGATCGGTGACGTTTATTTGCACACACTCGGCAAGTTCGTCGATGCCCGGATTCCCAGGAGCGCAGAGGATTTCGCCAATGTGGGCGCTTCGAGCCAGCTTCCAGACGATCGCGTGCTCGCGTCCGCCCCGACCGATCACCAGTACTCGAGCGGTCACGTATTGTTCCTTCCAAATGCGCAATCCGAACGGATACTCGATGGACGCATGGTACAAGGTCGCTACCGGCCCAGCACTCCGAGCGCGGCAACAACAGGCGCCTCGCCGTATACTCTCTCGGGAATGGCCAGAGCGGCCCGTTCGCATGAATTCGCTTGCCGAAGACCAGCCGATCTCCAGACGATGGAGCCGGCATCGAAAGGGTAGTCCAGAATGGCGTTCGATCTCTCTCCGGCGGATACACGTGTCTTCCTCTTCCATTCGGCCGACTCGGCACGCGATGCGGGCGGCGCGATGGATGCCGTGAACTCGTGGCTGGGCAAGGACCGCTCCGGTTCGCCGTACTCCAACCTGCGCGTGCGCGATGTTTCGGTGACGCCGGATGGCCAGGGTGGGGTGTACACCACTGTTGTCTGCACGCTTGGCAAGTTGAGCACCGGTTCGGTGCAAAGCAGCGCGGCGCGCGACCAGATCGCCGAGGGCGACGCATAGCACGGTCGGCGCCGTTTCGTCGCCAGGACGCAAGGCCCACCAGGGGCAACACAACGCGACGTCATCTCCGAAACCGGCCCTCCTGCCTGTACAGCAGGCCGGATCGCCGCTAAACTTGGCGCAAGCCATCCTTCGATCATCGACGATCTACCGGAGCGAAGAACCATTCCGCTCCGGCAATGATCCAAACAGCATCGGTTGCACGTCTAACCGTTTGTTGGAGAGTTTGGGACGCGGTGCCGGAACAGAACGACATCGACTTTATCCAGGCAACAGCGCAAGGCGACGCCGACGCGTTGATGTCACTGTACGACCGATACAATCGGCTGGCGTTCGGACTCGCGTACCGGATATTGGGGAACCCGTCACTTGCAGAAGAGGCTGTGCAGGATGCCTATCTACAGGTATGGAATCGCGCCGCCTCGTTCGACATATCCCGCGGCAGCAATGTTCGCGGATGGCTGATGACTATCGTGCACAATCGTTCTATTGACATACGAAGACGTGATATCGATCACAAACCGGCGCACGTTCCGCTTGAGGACGCCGAGCATCGACTTTCTGTCCCCGACGTGTGGAATGATGTCTCCGCCAACCTGACGCAGGAAGCAATGCGCTCGGCAGTGGCGACGCTGCCCCAGGATCAACGCCGGGCGATTGAGCTTGCATTTTTCGAGGGACTGTCCCACGGTGAAATTGCGGAGCAGGAACAGACTCCGCTGGGCACGATCAAAGGTCGGATGCGCCTGGGCCTGAGAAAATTGCGAACCGTGCTGGTCGACCAATATGTGTCGCCAGACGGACTCGATCACGATGTCGACCGCGGCCACTTCCGAACGGAGGTGGGATGAGATGACTTCAGAGGGTTCCTCGGTCAACGACCGATCCGAGATGGACATCGAATCGCTCCTGGGCGCTGCCGCCTTCGGCACGCTTACGGCCGAGGAAGCATCCGGCCTTATGGCCTACTTGGCGACGTCAGACGCGGCGCGCGCCGAGCTGGCCCAGTTGCGCGTGATTGCGGGCGTCCTGCCGTTGCTCACCGATGAGCGGGAGCCCTCGCCCGGTTTGCGCGGCCGAATTGAGCAAGCGGTCCGGGCGACACCGCACACCGAGCAGCGAGAGGCGGGCCTCCCATTGACGACGACCTCGTCCGCCGAGAGTGAAACAGTGCGGCCACTCGAGTTCAGCACCCAACTAGCGCCCACGCCAATCGAAAAGGCGCCGGGTTGGCGCAACTACGTCTGGGCCCTCGCCGCGTCGTTGCTGATTGCGGTATTGGCCGGCGTGATGCTTGACCGGATTTTCCTGCAAGCCGCCGACGATGATCTCGAGGGGCGGGAAACGATCGCCTTTGAGCTCACCCTGCCAACACCGGTAGACGATCTCAGCGCCGAACTCACCTACGATCCGGACCGTCAACTGTTTGTGCTGGAAACCGAGAACATGCCCGCCGCCCCGGACGGCCAGATTTACCAGGTCTGGCTGATTGATGGCGTGGGCCCCAGGCCAGTGGGGGTGATGGTTGACTCGACTTTCGCCCTTGCCGCGAATCGGGACGAATACGCGGCGTTTGCGATAACGGTTGAACCCGCGCCAAACGGCAGCCCGGCCCCAACCACCACGCCGTTCTTCGTTGCCGAGCTGGCTCCAGCGGACGCCGACGCGTAGCACGGCAACATCGCCCGGCAACCCGCCAGCGAATCGACCTCGCGTACCATTCTGCGCACGTAATCGTTGCGGAGAATGAGGCAAGATGCAGAACAGCGGGCGGTCCGATACCGGAGATGCTGGAAATGGTGTCCGCGTCGGGCGCGCCAGGTGGCGGGATCTTCGCGGAGTCACCGCGATCCAGAAGGCCTCTTTTCGGCCAGGGTTGGCCTACGGTCTGTCCGCACTGGGCATCCTGCGGGTGTTTCCCGGTGTCGTGTTCCTGGTGGCCCACACCGATGCGACAACGGTGGCGGGCTGCATCATCGGCGATCGCCATCGCGGCGCGTTGCGGATCATGAATCTGGCCGTGGCCCCCTCCGTGCGCCGCCAGGGAGTCGCCACCGCGCTGTTGCGCGGCATCGAAACGCGTGTTCCGACCGGGGACATCGTGCTCATGGTCGAAGAATGGAATACCGGCGCCCAGGCTCTTTACGAACGCGAGGGGTACGCTCGCGACGGCGTCGCGCGCGATTACTATGGCAGGGGTCGGCACGGCATCCGGATGGAGAAGCATCGGACTGCCTCCGGCGTCAACCCCGGCCGGCGCATCCGGTTTTGACCGCTCACTCCGCCATGATCTGGAGGATGAGGATGAACACGACCATCAGAAGGACGCCGAAGTTGAGCAACGCGGCCGCGCGACAGGACCCATTTGTTTGGCGCCAATCCAGGTAAGCACGGTGCTGAACAGCAAACCCGCGGCGAGTACGAACAGGGCTAATTCAAGACTCAAGAGCAGGGCAAGAAACGGCGCGATCACGATCGCCAGGGTGAAAAACAGCGCCTTCATGTTGAGCCGATTCTCGCGGGCGATCGCGGCCAATTGACGGGCGTCGTCTCGATCCCGTTGCTCGTCCCTGAACAGGTCGCTCATTGACGCATCCTGTGCATCGCCTTTCCTGGAGGCCGGCCAAACCGTAGAGTGACGATCGTGGCGGATGATTCGGCGCCGGTAGTTGTTGGGAGTTTCAAGATTCCTCCTGCGTCGGTACCCCTATGTTGTCATTCGGAATGACATCTGGTCGTTCGGACAGGCAACGCATCGTTCGGAATGACACCGTGTATTTGCATGGCAACGGCCCGATCAGGGCGCGCCGCGCTGTGATCCGGACTGTACCAGACGAGTCCTCCCGCTTCACGATAAAAAGGAACGCTTCGTGACAAACGTTGAGTCGGATTCGCCCGCCACTACCGAAACAAGAGAGTGGGATGCCTCCAGCTACCACCGGGTGTCCAATCCCCATGTCGATTGGGGCGACGCGGTGCTGGCGAGGCTTCCCCTTCGTGGCGACGAGATGGTGATCGACGCCGGATGCGGGACGGGTCGCTTGACGGAGCGATTGCTCGAACGCCTGCCGGAGGGAGGGGTAATCGCCCTCGATCAATCGGCGAACATGCTCGATCAAGCCAGGATGTTTCTTTCGCCGCGGTTCGGCGATCGGGTGCGGTTCATCCAGTGCGATCTGTTGGCGATGCCGTTCGAGGCGGAAGCGGACCTCGTGTTCAGCACCGCGACCTTTCATTGGATCACGGATCATCCCGCTCTATTTGCGCGCATTTACCAGACGCTCAATCCGGGTGGATGGCTGATTGCGCAATGTGGAGGCGGCGCCAACATCGCCACGATCGCAAACCGGGCCCTGGCGATATTGCGCCGGGAGCCGTACGCGAGAGTCGTGGGGCCGTGGGATGGACCGTGGCATTTCGCCGGGGCGCGGGACACTGTTGCGCGCCTCGGATCGGCTGGTTTCATGCACGCAGAGGCGGAGGTGGTCCACGCGCCGGTAACGTTGGACGATGAATCAGCCTATCGCGAGTTTCTGACGACGGTCGTACTCGGCGCCCACCTGGCGCGGATTCCGGGCACCGGGCCGCGGGTTGCGTTCATCGACGAGATGGTTGCCCTTGGGGGTGGCGACGACCCGGCGTGGACGCTCGATTACTGGCGGTTGAACATGCAGGGTCAGCGGCCGCCACACGAGGAGTGATCGCGCGGGGTAGAACCGGATCTGATTGGGATCTGAGTTGCGGCGAATGCGGGGAAACCGGCCCGCCCACCAAATCGACGCCCTACACCATGGGTTCGATGACCGCGGGCGGACACGAAGTCCGCGGCCCTCCGCCGTTTGGGGTAAAGCGCCAATAGCTTGACGGGCGTGCACGGGTCACGAGGTCCGCAGCCCTACAACAGGAACATTTTCAGACTAATGGTTGCCGTTTTCTTCTTCGTCCTCATCGTCGGTCGTAATCGCCCGTTCGCGCTTGCGGACGATTGAAGATCCGCGATGGTACTTGATGCCATGGACCGACTCCATCTTTCGCAGTTGAGAAATGAGATTGAGGATGTCTTGCTGATTTTCAGCCATCAGCGTGAGTTCGACCGTGTCGGTTTCACGGCTCGAGTCGTGATCGAACTGCATTGAGCGCAGGCGAACCGGTGTTTCGCTGGTGGCAAAGTGAATGCCTTCCAGCGCGTTTTCGCCATGCGCCACCTCCAGCACCACGCGGTGCTGCCGCGCATGTCGCGGGAACATGCGGCGTTCCAACGGCTTGAGGCCAGCCAGGATCAACAGCATGAATCCGGTGCCCACAATTGCCGCCGCGTACAGCCCACTCCCGGAGGCGAGACCGACTCCAGCCACCGACCAGACGGTGGCGGCGGTGGTGAGGCCGCGGATTGTGTTTTCGCGAAAGATGATCATCCCGGCGCCGAGGAATCCGATGCCGCTGACGACCTGCGCCGCCAACCGGCCCGGATCGAACTGCCCGTCGACGCCTTCGGGAGGGAGCGGAAATCCGTAGGTGGAGACAATCATGATCAGGGCCGAAGCCACACTGACCAGGGCGTGGGTGCGGAGACCGGCCGCGCGGTCGAGGCGCTCCCGCTCAAGACCGATGAGACCGCCGAGCATGGTGGCCATGAACAGCCGGAGGCACAGGTCCCACATCGGCAATTGACCCCACCCGGCATCGATCGCCCATGCCCAATCCATATCGATTTCAGGCATAAGGAAGTTGCTCCGATCCTTGAGCTCAGGGAAACAGCGGCGACCCGCTGGCAGGTTTGGGAACCCGGCTTATTAACGATTGTTCATAGAATAAACCGGATGGCACGCTCATTGCCCGAAGTTCGCAACCTACGCTATTACGTACTATTTGAGACTTGGGTCCGGCAACGACGGGGCCAGGGTTCTCGGAGAATCGCGCACGCCCCGTTGCCTGGGTTCGACCTCGATCGGGTCAAGTCGCCGGGGGCGAACACGACCAGTTGGGACGCGTGTGGCGATTAACCGGTAGCATTTCACGATTGCGGCATCGTGGCGACGAGAGGAGGCGTGGCGTGGCCGGTTCACTGCTGCTGGGTATCGATATCGGGACGTCGAGCGCCAAAGGTGTGCTGTGTTCCGCGGACGGCGCGATTCTGGCCACGGCCACGATCGAGCACGAGACCAGCTTCCCGCGCGCGGGTTGGGCCGAGCACGAGGCAGACGGCCTGTGGTGGGCCGAGTTCGTCGCGATTGCCCGCCAGCTTATCTCTGGTAAATACACCGGACGCGATCTGGGGGCGGTGGCGGTGAGCGCGATCGGTCCATGCATGGTTCCGCTCGATCGCAACGGGAAACCGCTGCGGCCGGCCATTCTCTACGGTATTGACACCAGGGCAAGCGCGGAAATCGAGTTGCTCAACGATGAACTCGGGGCCGACGCGATTTTCTCGCTCTCGGGGATGGCCCTGACCTCGCAGTCGATCGGACCCAAGATTCTCTGGCTCAAACGGCATGAACCGGAATTGTTCGCGCTGACAGCGATGATCCACTCCTCCAGCGATTATGTCGTATTCAGGTTCACCGGCGAGCACGTCGTCGATCGCCATACGGCCTCCTACTTCGCCCCGTTGTTCAACATCGAGACGCTCGAGTGGGACGCCAGATTCGCCGGGGCCGTGATCGATCCGGATCGGCTTCCGCGCCTCGGTGACGCTACCGAGCTTGCCGGTGGCGTTTCCGCGGCGGCAAGCCGGGAAACGGGCATACCCGTTGGGACGCCGGTGACCTTCGGGACGATCGACGCCGCGGCCGAGGCGGTCAGCGTCGGTGTCCACCGCCCCGGCGATACGATGCTGATGTACGGGAGCACGATGTTCATGCTGGGTACCGTGGAGCACCCTCAACCCGATCCACGATTGTGGACCACGGCTCATCCGCTGCCGGGGCGGATGGCGGTGACTGGCGGGATGGCAACCTCTGGTCTGCTCACAACCTGGTTTCGAGACCTGACGATGGACCGGCGAAGTGTGGGCGGGCTTGACGGGAATTTGAAAACGCTGATCGCCGAGGCGACGGCGACCGCGCCGGGAGCCGATGGACTGATCTGCCTCCCCTACTTCGCGGGCGAACGCTCCCCGATTCAGGATCCGGAAGCCCGTGGCGTGTTCGCCGGCCTGACACTGCGGCATGGCCGCGGCCACCTGTTCCGGGCCGTGCTCGAAGGGATCGGCTTTGGCGCACGGCACAATCTCGATGCAATGCGCGAAATGCGGGCGCCGCCGGATCGCCTGGTCGCGGTCGGCGGCGGGACGAAAAATCCGTTGTGGTTACAGGTGGTCAGCGACATTGCCGGCGTTGGGCAGCACATCCCCGAGCGAACAGTTGGGGCCGCGCTCGGCGATGCGTTCATGGCCGGGATCGGCAGCGGGCTGATTCCCAACTTCGAATCGCTCGACCGCGACTGGGTCCGGATAGTTGACCGGATCGAACCGAATTTGGCACTTGCAGTCAATTATGACGAGCTGTACGAGGTGTACATCGACGTGTATCAGCAGACCCGGGAGAGCATGCACCGCCTCGGGAGGACTGCCGCGATCCAAACGAGTCGCTTGAGATCTAATGAAGGGGGCCGGCCAAGGTCAACGTTGTAAATTTCGTACGCCAACGCGTTCCGGCCGCGCCGTATCCAGCGGGGCCGGGATTCTTCCTTCCTTCGACTACGCTCAGGACCAGAATGACGGATCGCTGGCCCGTAGATCATCTGTGAACGTTGCGCTCATGCGACACAAACGTCGAGTTGGCATGTCTGCAAACCATGCAAATCCGCCTGGAGTAGGCCGCGTGCAGGTTGGTGTTGACTGGGGGGAATTCCTTGACTGATTCGACCGTTTTGCACCTCGACTCCGGTGAACGGCCGACCGAGCTGTTTGCCGGATACATCTTCGATCTCGATGGCACGATGTACCTCGGCGACGACCTCCTCCCGGGCGCCGCGGAGGGGGTTGCCATATTGCGACAACTGGATCGCCAGATCCTGTTCGTCTCCAACAATCCGACCAGGGGGCGGGCCGAATATGTCGCCAAACTTGCCAGTTTCGGTATTTCCGTAGTTCCGGAGGAGATCCTGAGCACGGTCGAGACGATGACTGATTGGCTGCTTCGTCACCAACCGGAGGCAAGCGTGTTCCCGATCGGTGAGCAACCGCTGATCGATGCCCTGACGGCGGCGGGGATCGCAATTTCCGACGACCCGAGCCGGATCGAGATTGTGATCGCCAGTTACGACCGCACCTTCGACTACCGCAAGCTCCAGATCGCGTTCGACGCGATTGCGGTGCACAAACGTGCCCGGCTGATCGCCACCAATACGGACCGCTACTGCCCGTTTCCGAATGGCCAGGGAGAGCCTGACGCCGGGGCGATCATCGGCGCGATTGAGGGTTGCACCGGAGTGAAGTGCGAGCAGACGACTGGCAAACCCGATCCATTCATGCTCGAGGCGGCGTTGGGCCGGTTGGGACTGGCCGCGAGCGAGTGCATCATAGTCGGAGACCGTTTGGCGACCGACATCCGGATGGCGAGCGACGCCAAAATGGTGTCCGCCCTGGTCCTGACGGGTGAAACGACCCGCGCAATGCTCGCGATGCAACCGGCGGCGAGTGCCCCGACGTACGTGCTTGAGCGCGTTGACCACGTGCTGCCTGAACGGATGTAGCGTTGTTGGTCGTCGGACACCGAAGCGCGGGTTCACTCCGAACGCGCCTCGTCGATTGGCGATGGCGGCATGGCCGGCGACCCGTACCGCAACGCGCAAGACCTCGGCAACCTGCTCGGCAAGATTTTGCGGCTCGATGTCGATAGCGAGGGTGGCGAACCGTACGCGATTCCGGAGGACAATCCGTTCGCGCCCGGCGGCGTGCAACAATCGTCGGTGGCCAATGACCTCGCCCAAACTGGCGAGTACCATCCGGATGCGAGGCCGGAGATCTACGTGTATGGATTGCGGAATGCGTGGCAGTTCAGCTTCGACATGGAAACTGGCGATCTGTACATCGCCGACGTAGGCCAGGTTGTGTGGGAAGAGATTAACTTCAAGGCGGCGGATGAGCCGGGTGGCCAAAATTACGGTTGGGACTTCATGGAGGGCGCCCATTGTTACCCGCCCGACGAGAATGAAGCCTGCGGCACGTTCGGCGTCCTGCCGGTGGCGGAGTACGACCATGGCGACAATGGCTGTTCGATCACCGGGATCGGCGTCTATCGTGGCGACACCTCACCGGATCTCGATGGCATCTACTTCGCCTCCGATTTCTGCTCCGGCATTTTCTGGGGCCTGGCTCGGGACGACGCCGGAGCCTGGCAATTCGAACAGTTGCTCGACACCGACTTGCTGGTGACCGGCGCGGGACAAGGCGAGGACGGTGAACTTTATGTCACCACCTGCACGTGCGCTTTCGGTCGCGACTACAATCCGTTCGAGAATGCAACGGGTATTGCGTGGCAGCTTGTTTCGTCTGAAGACGGAGCGGGCGCCGGCACGCCGGAGGCGACCCCGGAAGGTTAGTTGGCACTGGGCATTTGTTTCCCGGCGGACCCTATCAAGTGTCCGCCGGGAGACCTTACGATCGCGGGAGACGCTGACCGGTGAGGCGACGAAATCGTTGGTACAATCACCGTCAGAGATCGTGAGTTCCACGCTGCGCTCCCCTGAGCGACGGCGCAAAGGGGAGACAGCGGAATGGCCTACCGGTTCCTGCTTGAGGTGCCTGCCACACTATCGGACGATGCGAATGTGGCCGTGGCCACGGCTGGCGACGCCCAGGTGCTGGTGGGTAGAGCGGCCCACGGTCTCGGATTCGACGACCCCTACGCCAACCTGACCGTGGCTGCCCACTCGCTGCGGGTCGTCAACACACTCTACGAATGGGCCGGCGAAATCGGCGCGACGCGACCCGACAGCCGGTTCCAGATCGGCGTCGTGTTGCACAGCGGTCAGCGGATTGGCCTCCACGATACCGATGCCCCCGGTCTGGTGGCGGCAATTCGGCGAGACCAGCCGTGGGTCGAGCACTCTGTGCCCAGAATCGGCGATCATGAACGCGAAACCGTGGCTGGACTCAACACCAACGATCCGGAAGCGGATTCGATCGCGAGTCGAGATCCCGAGCCGCGATCGTCGATTACCGGCGTCAACCTGATCGACGCCGAGGACGAACTCTCGATGAGCGGCCGCAACTACGCCGTGATCCAGGTTCACGAATTGGCTCCCGCCGAGCGCCTCTACAGTGAGATTTTCGGACTGACAGCGGGCAGCAGAATGCGGCAGGACGAGGTCGACGCCTGGGAAGAGCTTGATGCGGACTACGACCACGAAGGCGCCAGTCGCGACAATGCGGAAGCCGACGTCTCGTTGATGCACAACGGACCACTTCTTGTTGCGCTGCTGCGGGCGGGGCGGGCGGCGCGCCTGGACTACGCCGGGATCAACAACCAGATTGGCGTGGCGATGACGGCCGAGGCGGCGGCCCAGGTCAAAGCGCTGGTGCTGATGCGCGGGTATACGCTGCTGACCGCGGCGGGGGGGGCCTTTTCGTTCCGCGATCCATTCGGTGTTGTTTGGGGAATTCGCTCAGATATGTAATCGTGAGTGGGCGCCTTTTGGGGCGTGTTTCGCGACCTCGCCGCGAAGGTTCCTGAACCCACGTATTGGCCCGCAATGAACTTAAGGATGGATATACGCACATGCTCGACAGCTATCGCGATCTTATTGACGGGCTACTCGACACTCCTTCGACGCTGCGCACTGCCCTCGGCGAGCCCATCGCCGAGGACGCGCCGGCGGAGGTCGCGAACCTGTTGCTCGAACTAAGGGTGCGCGAGGCCGTGAACCTGCGCCGGTTGCAGGCGATCATGCGGCACGAACCGATTCTGCTGCTGGCGATGGAAGACGAACCGGAAATGCGCGCCTTGCGACCCGCCACGGGCGACCCTACGCCCGAAGCGGAAATGGCGACGTTTAGCCACGACCGCAGCGAACTCATCTCCCTGCTGGTGAATCTCACCCTGCGCGATTGGGATCGTGGCGTGAATCACGATCGGACCGGCGAGACCACGCTCGCCGATGAAGTCGAGGATCATCTGACCTGGGACGAGGCGATCGTCGCCAAACTCACCTCCGCATGACGATCTCATTCGTCATCCCGAGTACTGCGTCTGGCCAAAATTGATACTCCACCAACCGTTACGTTGACGAAGAAAGAATCCTCCGGGCGGAGCCGGTCCGCGTCAGCGGACGTTCCCTGGATGCGTCCCTAAGCTCCGACTTCGTCGGAAGCGCTTCACGCAGGGATTCTTCGCAAGCTCAGAGTGACGACGCTGCGTGTGTGGCCATGTTAGTTGGTTCCTGGCATACCACTCAACGTGCAAGATTCCACCTGCGTCGGAATGACTATTTCATCCATATTGACAGTGTGACGTTGTACTGTTATCATGGTGGTGTCGACGCCTACGCGGGCCAACCGCCCGCTCGTTATCGCTACCGAGCCGGAGGGCAATTTCGATCATGACCGAAGCGCGATCGCCCCGAGGCAAGAGCGTTCACTTCGAGGACTTTCCTGAGGGCGCCCTTTCGCTGGATGAACTCTGTGATCTCGCCGCGGTCACCGTTCGCACCGTTCGCTATTACATCAGCGAGGGACTGCTGCCACCGCCGCGGGGGCATGGCGTCACCTCGCACTATGCTCAGGAGCACCTCGATCGCCTGACGGTGATTGGCTTGATGAAGGAGCGGTTCCTGCCGCTGAAGGAGATCCGGCGGACCCTCGATCAAATGAACGATCTCGCGATCGCCGAGGCGGCGGCGGTCCACCAATCGCATGACGTCGCTCCCGCCGTGACTACGTCAATCCGAACACCGGATCGCGACGGCAGTCCTGAATCTACTGTTGGAGAGTCGGTGGTTTCGTACGCGATGGCTCCACCAACGGAAATTTCAGGGAAGTGCAGCGCCGCCGATTACAT
>JACCUV010000041.1 GCA_013698495.1 Chloroflexia bacterium | reverse complement strand
CGTGCCTGCCTCCCAGGTAAGCGAAATCCGTGGCGGCGACGAGTCCAGCAAGCAGGCCGATATGGCCCGTCTGATTGGCAGCTCGCTCCCTCTCAAGGTTATCGAAATAAACCGGCACCGCAATCGCCTGATCCTCTCCGAACGACAGGCGATCCAGGAACGCCGCGACGTTATGAAAGAACGGTTGATCGAGGAGTTGAAGGAAGGCGAAGTTCGCAAGGGTCGCGTTTCGTCGATCTGCGACTTCGGCGCCTTTGTCGACATCGGCGGCGCCGATGGCCTCGTGCACCTCTCGGAACTTTCATGGAGCCGGGTTCGGCATCCAAGCGAGCTACTCAAGATCGGCGAGGAAGTCGATGTCTATGTCCTCGGCATCAACGCCCAGGAGAAGAAGATCGCCCTCTCGATCAAGCGCACCCAGGCCGAGCCCTGGAGCCGCGTCGCGAATTCGTACGAAGTCGGCAAGCTGGTGCGCGGCACCGTCACCCAGCTCGCCAATTTCGGCGCCTTCGCCCGGATCGAGGATGGCATAGAGGGCCTGATTCACGTTTCCGAACTTGCCGATGAGCGCATTCAGCATCCGAAGCAGGTCGTCGGCGAGGGGCAGGATCTCCTGCTTCGCATCATCCGGATCGATCCGCAACGACGGCGGATGGGTTTGAGCCTTCGCCGTGCGCTGGACACTCCCGACGAAGAATTGCTGAGCGTGTTCGAAGAGGGCATTCTCGAAGAGCGCGATGTCCTGGTCGAGAAGATCAAGGATGCGCTGGAGGCCGAAGGACTCACCGGTCAATTCGCCGAACCGCGATCGGACGACAGGGATTCGGCCAGCACGGAAACGGCGGACTCAAGTAGTGGTTCCGTGTCCGCTCCGGTCGAGGCGCCGGTCATCGATCAAGTTGCCGCTTTCGAGGAGCGTCGCCAACGCGCGGAAGGGGCGGGCGCGACGCCTCGGCCAGCACGCCTGGCGAGCCAGCGTCCATCGCGTGCCGCGGAAACCCCGGCCTTTGAAGGCGAGGACCTCTCGGCGATGGCGATGGCCTTTGCCTTGGCCGGGGCCGACGATGAGTTGTTGGTGGACAAGCCGGTCGAAGAGACCAAGCCGAAGCGGTCGCGCAAGAAACCCGCTGAAGCGGAAGCTGCGCCAACGGCCGAAGTCGTCGCCGCCGAGACTTCTTCCGATGAAGCTGAATCGGCAGTCGAAAGCGCGGAGCCCGATACCGAACAGTCGCCTGCCGTGCAGGTCGACGCCGTCGAATCCGAGGCCGAACCGGCCCCAGCAGTGGAGTCCGACGAGGTTGAACCTGTAACTGACGTGGAGCCCGTTGCGGAAGTCGAGGTTGTCGATACCGTAGCGGAAGAGACGACTGCCGAAGCAACCGAAACGGAATTGGAAGTCAAGGCAGCGGCCGAGGTCGCTGTGAGTCAACCGGATGTGGAGGCCGACGCTGAAGTTGCGGAAGAATCGGCGTCCGCACGTGCGCCCGCCAAATCGTCCAGCGACAAGCTGCCGGCGGAAGGCGAGGGCACGGAATGGGTTGCCGGCGACGGCGCTGACAATGTGCCATCCGGATTCGAAATCAAGGGCAACGCCAGCTCGCGGATTTACCACCCGGTCGAGTCGTCGTCGTATTCCAACACGATCGCCGAAATTTACTTTGCAACCGGTGAGGCGGCCGAGAAGGCCGGTTACCGCTTGCCGAAGAACCTGCAGGCGAGTGGAAGTGCATTGTCGAGCGCGGCCAAAGCGGTTGCCGAAGCAGCCTCGGACAAGGTCGAAGCGTCTTCCGAGGATTAGGCCTACTCCGCCAGACCAGGAAGCGGGCGCCGACTTTCTGACACAACCGGATAGTCCAAACAGGCAACGGCAGGTGGAGAAACACACCTGCCGTTGTTGCCGTTGTATAAGCAGGTCGTGCATAGTAGCTTTGGGGAGTAGCGAATTGAGCCGCTCCAACGCACAATAGGGTTAGGACGTCCAGGCGCGCCCAAGTAGTCGTAACAGTAGTAGCAGCAGTGAGATGGGAACGCTCTCTACGTTACGAACGAGTTTTCATCCAGATTGGGGGAGCCCGGATGGCGGAGAAGTTCGACAAATTTACAGATCGAGCTCGCAGGGTCCTGACGCTCGCCCAGGAAGAGGCCCAGCGGTTCAATCACAACTACATCGGGACCGAACATCTTTTGCTCGGCCTCGTGCGCGAAGGCGAAGGGGTTGCGGCGAAGGTGCTCAGCAACATGGGGGTTCAACTCCCTCGTGTCCGCTCCGCCGTGGAATTCATCATTGGTCGTGGCGAAACCATGATCATGGGCGAAATTGGACTCACGCCGCGCGCGAAGAAGGTGATAGAACTCGCCGTCGACGAAGCGCGACGCCTGAATCACCACTATATCGGCACCGAGCATTTGCTCCTGGGTCTGGTCCGCGAAGGCGAAGGGATCGCCGCGGGCGTGCTTGAAAGCCTGGGCGTTAACCTCGAGAAGGTTCGAGCCCAGGTCATGCAGGTCGTCAGTCAAAGCGCGACCGCCCAGCAACAAACGAAATCCCAGACCAAGACGCCCTACATGGATGCGCTGGGCTTCGACCTGACCGAGGCGGCGCGCTCCCAGAAACTTGGCCCCCTCGTGGGTCGCCAACTCGAAATTGACCGGGTGATGCAGATACTCTCCCGGCGGACCAAGAACAATCCCGCGCTGATCGGCGAACCTGGCGTCGGCAAAACCGCGATTGTCGAGGGCCTGGCCCAGCGCATTATTTCGGGTGATGTGCCTGAGCAATTGCAGAACAAGCGACTGGTGGCGCTCGACATCGGGGCGCTCGTGGCCGGCACCAAGTACCGTGGCGAGTTCGAGGAACGGCTCAAGAAAATCGTCAACGAAGTCAAGGAAACAAAGAGCATCCTCTTCATCGATGAGCTCCATACGCTTGTTGGGGCCGGCGCCGCGGAAGGCGCCGTCGATGCCGCGAACATTCTCAAACCGGCTCTCTCTCGCGGCGAGTTGCAAACCATTGGTGCCACCACGCTCGATGAATACCGTAAGTACATCGAACGCGACGCCGCGCTCGAGCGCCGCTTCCAGCCAGTCAAGGTCGATGAGCCTTCGATCGAGGAAACGATCGGGATCCTGAATGGCGTGCGTGAGCTGTATGAAATTCATCATGGTCTGAAAATCAGCGACGAAGCACTGAAAGCGGCGGCGAATCTTGCCGCTCGCTATGTGACCGACCGCTTCATGCCGGACAAGGCGATCGACTTGATTGACGAGGCCTCGTCGCGCGTCCGGATGCAGCGGTCAGCGGCTCCGCCAAGTCTCAAGGAAGCGATGATGGGTCTCCAATCGCTTCAGCGCGAACTCGACTCGGCGGTGAATGGCCGCGACTACGAAATGGCCGCCGAACTGCGCGATCGCGAGCGAAAACTGCGTGATCGAATCGAATCCCAGGAGCAAAACCTCAAGGACTCGCAGTCGACGGATGAAACGTACGTGACCGAAGAAGATATTGCCGAAGTCGTTTCGATGTGGACCGGAATTCCGCTGATCCGGATCGCCGGGGAGGAGAGTGAGCGGCTCCTCCATATGGAAGATGCCCTTCACGAACGCATTGTCGGTCAGGAAGAGGCGATCTCGACGATCTCGAAGGCGGTCAGGCGCGCCCGTGCCGGAATCAAGGATCCGCGCCGGCCGATAGGTTCGTTCATATTCATGGGACCGACCGGGATCGGCAAAAGCCTGTTGGCCAAGGCGTTGGCCGAGTTCATGTTCGGTTCGGAAGATCACCTGATCAAGATCGACATGTCCGAGTTCATGGAGCGTCACTCCGTCGCCCGCCTCGTGGGCGCCCCTCCGGGGTATGTCGGGTACGAAGAAGGCGGTCAGTTGACCGAGGCGGTGCGGCGGATATCGTACTCCGTGATCCTGCTCTACTAAATCGAGAAGGCGCATCCGTATGCGTTCAACATGCTGCTCCAGATCATGGAAGACGGTTCGCTCGCGGACGCCAAGGGCCGCAAGGTGGATTTCCGCAACACGATCATCATCATGACCTCGAATGTCGGCGCCGAGGAGATCAGCAAGAACATGACGATGGGCTTCGTTTCACACGAAGACGAAGATCGAACCAGGGCGCGCGAGTACAACGTGATGAAGGAAAAGGTCATGAGCCGGCTGAAGCAGACGTTCAGGCCGGAGTTCCTCAATCGGATCGACGCCACGATCGTCTTCCACTCACTGTCACAGGAACAGATTCGGCAGATCGTCGATCTCGAGTTGACACGGGTGCGGACACAGTTGGCGGAGCAGGACATCACACTCGACATCAACACCGCGGCCAAGGATTTGCTGGGCGAGCGAGGCTACGATCACACCTACGGCGCGCGGCCGCTTCGCCGGATCATCCAGAACCTGATCGAAGACCCTTTGGCCGAGGGACTCCTGACCGGACGCTTCCTGCCTGGTCATACAGTGCACGTTACCGCCGAGGATGGATTGCTCAAGATCGAGGAAGTTCGCGAACTGGCGGTTGTGTAGCGGTCGGGCAAGGGTCACTGGGGTAAGCGTGGACGTCCATGAGCGTCCACGCTTTCGGTTCAGAACCAAAGATTCCTCCTTCCTTTGACGACGCTCAGGACCGGAATGACGACACTTTTCCAGCGACTTGCAGATCAAAGACCACTACTCATAACACACTGATTGCCAGTCGCAGGAGGTGGCTCACGGTGCCCAAAGCCAGAACATCCTGGGTCTGCCAGCAATGCGGCGCGGTCAGCCCTGCCTATCTCGGGAAGTGCCCGAGTTGCGGTGAGTGGCACTCGATGGTCGAGACGATCGAGGAACGGTCCACCCCGAGCTCCGGTCAAACCCGGCATCGGGCGTCTTTGCAACCATTGGCGACCATCTCATTCGATGGCGAAGAGCGCATCCACGTGCCGATCGGCGAGCTCAATCGGGTGCTGGGCGGCGGGCTGGTGCGTGGGTCGCTGGTGCTGGTTGGCGGCGACCCCGGTATCGGCAAGTCGACGCTGATCCTCCAGGCCGCCGGGCTCCTCGGGCGCGAAGGCAACCCTGTCGTATACGTGTCGGCGGAAGAGTCGGCGCAGCAGATCAAGCTCCGGGCCGACCGCTTGCAGGTATCGCCCGACCATATCCTGATTCTCTCCGAAACCAATCTCGACGCGATCCTCACCGCGCTTGAAGGGATATCCCCGGCGATGGTGGTGATCGACTCGATCCAGACCGTGATGCTCGATGACATTACCTCGGCCGCCGGCAGCGTTTCCCAGGTCCGGGAGTGCACGAGCCGGTTGATGCAATGGGCGAAACCGCGCAACGTGCCGGTGTTTGTGATCGGTCACGTCACCAAGGAGGGCACGATTGCGGGACCACGCGTGCTGGAGCACATGGTCGATGCCGTGCTGTATCTCGAAGGAGAACGTTTTCACCAGTACCGCATTCTCAGGGCGGTCAAGAATCGCTTCGGCTCAACCGATGAGGTGGGGGTCTTCAAAATGGCTGATCGGGGACTGCGCGAGGTGCAGAACCCATCCGAGGTGTTCCTTGCGGAGCGCTCCGAAATCGCCCCAGGGTCGACCGTCGCGGTCACGATGGAGGGAACGCGGCCGATTCTCGTCGAAGTCCAGGCATTGGCGACACCCACGTCGTTCGGGCTACCGCGGCGCAGCGCCAACGGACTCGACACGAGTCGTTTGCAATTGCTCGTCGCAGTCCTTCAGAAGCGGGTTGGATTGAGCCTTGGATCGCAGGATGTCTACGCCAATGTTGTCGGCGGTTTGCGAGTGCTCGAACCGGCGGTCGATTTGGCGGTGGCGGTGGGCATTGCCTCAAGCCTGCGGGATCGAGCGGTCGATCGCAATGCTGTTGTGATTGGCGAAGTCGGGCTCTCAGGAGAACTGCGCTCGGTCAATCGACTCGATCGGCGGATCGCGGAGGCGGCGCGAATGGGATTCACGCGGATGATCGTGCCGGCTGGTACGCGGAAATCGATCGGTGAGACGCCGAACGGTGTGGACCTGGTGCGGTGTCGAACGGCGTCCGAAGCGATTGACGCGGCAATCGTTTGACACACGTTTCGAATGCGCGCCGATGAGTCGTCGGATAGTTCCCGTCGGGAAGGGCGTTTTACCCGGCCAGTTTCAGCAACTCGTCGACGAGGCGGCTCGCGGCGTCCGGGCGGCTTGTGGCGCGGGCGGCAATCGACATTTCGTCAAGGCGCACGCTGTCCCCAACCAGTGCGACGATTTCGATCAGCAATCGTTCGGGAGTGGCTTCGGTCTGCTCGATGACCACGGCGGCGCCGATGTCGCCCAGAATTCGCGCGTTCTTGCGCTGTTCGTCTCCCCACGTTCCCGCCAGTGGCACGAGCACTGAGGGTAGACCCATGAACCCGAGTTCGCTGACTGTTCCGGCGCCGGCGCGGGCGACGACAAGATCGACGATGGCGTAAATGTCCGGCAGCTCTTCGCGCACGAAGTCCACGACCATGTACCTGGATTTGAGCTCCTTGGAAAGCTCCGATCTCTTCCTTGCAAGGCGTGCGAGGTCCGGATTTGCCGTTGCCGGGCCGACCTGGTGAATGATTTGGGTGTGCTCCAGGAGTTGTTCGAGCACGGTTTCGATGCGCTTGTTCAGCGGCGACGCTCCCAGCGCGCCACCGGTGATGTACACCACCGGCAATTCAGGCGTGAAACCCGTGTGCGAAAGGCCGCGTTCGCGAGAGCCGCTGGTGAGCGACGCGCGCACCGGATTGCCGGTGACAACGACGTTGTCGTGTCGTTGCCGGGCGAGTTTCGCTGTTTCCTCGAAGCCAACAGCGAAGGTCCTGGCGAACCGCGAAGCGGTCCTGTTGGCGAGCCCGATCTGGGCCGTTTGCTCGTGGGTGAGGATGGGAGCGCGCCGGGCTCCAGCAACCACGGTGGGTACGCTGACAGCTCCTCCCGTGCTGTAGATCGCATCGGGCGCGAAGGCGCGGATATGACGCCACGCCTGGACGAGCCCGACGGGCAGGCGCATCGCGTCGGTGATTGTCTGGATCGAGGCATAGCGTCGCAGCTTTCCGGATTGAATCGCGACGAACGGGATGTCGTTCGCCCTGGCAATCTCCCGCTCAACGCCCTTGTCCCCACCGACCCAGAGTCCCTCGAATGCGTCCCCCCGACGTCGAAGCTCTTCGATCACCGCGACAGCGGGCAGGACATGCCCGCCGGTGCCGCCACCGGCGATGAGGAGGCGAATCGGTTTCGACGAGTTGGTCACAGGGAGTTGACTCCAGTTGCGGGCAGACAAGACGACGCAATGTTCCGAAAAGTATAGACCGGCGCGTGCTACCATCCTGTTGCGAAATCGTCGCCGCGTTGGAAAGCGATTCCCCGCTGGACTTCGAGCATCCACAAGTAGTAGAACGCGATGCTGGCCCCGTGGAGTGGCGGCGTATCGCGGGCATCCTGGCGACGATCGTGTTCGGGGTCGCCCTGTTCGACCAGATCGTGAAAACCGCAATTATCGCCTGGATTGGCCCGGACCGGCCTTTCCAGCGTTGGGAGTTGGCTGGCCGGCTGGTCGCCTTCGAGTATGTGGAGAACACAGGCGCGGCATTCGGGGTATTCGCCGGCAGGGTGTGGTTGCTTTCGGTGCTGGCGGTCGTGGTGGCGCTGGCTTTTTTGGTTCTGTTCTGGCGGGACTTGCCGCGAAGCACCCTTCTTCGAACCAGCGTTGGTCTTGTGTTGGGCGGAGCGATCGGCAATCTTCTCGACAGGGTACGATTGGGCTACGTGGTCGACTTCATGGCGGTTGGCGTTTGGCCCAAGTTCAACATTGCCGATAGCGCGATTACGATCGGCCTCGCTTTGCTTGTCTTCAGCGCATTCCAGGATAGTCCACCTCGGGAGAACACCTCGTGATCCAACCACCACCGGTCAATGCACAGCCGCGGTTCGACGAGAGCGAACGCTCCTATGAATTGTTCGACCTGTTCCCGGATCGTTCGCATCTTGGCATCCGGCTCGACCGATACGTCGCCAGCGAGTTGAGTGACCTGAGTCGAACCTATTTGCAAGAGATGATCGGCGATGGTCATGTGCTCGATGATGGCCAGTCGCGCCGCGCCGCGTTCAAGATCACTCCCGGGCAACATGTGACTGTCGCCATCCCGGAAACCACCGTCGCCGAGATCGAGGCGGAAGACATTCCACTTGACATCCTCTACGACGATCCGGATGTGGTGGTCCTGAACAAACCGGCCGGTCTCGTCGTTCACCCGGCGCCGGGTCACCCCAGGAGAACGCTGGTTAATGGTCTGCTTCACCATTTTCCTGAAATATCGATTGCCGGAAGCACCAGGCCGGGCATCGTCCACCGGCTCGACAAGGACACCTCTGGTGTGATGATCGTCGCCAAATCGGATCGCGCCCAAACGAGTCTCGTTGAGCAGTGGCAGGGGCGCACCGTCGAGAAACGTTACATTGCCCTCGTGGCGGGCGTGATCGAGGAGCAACAGGCGACGATCGACGCGCCAGTTGGGCGCGATCCGGCGAATCGGCTGCGGATGGCGGCCGTGCGTACCGGCAAGGACGCGATCAGTCATTTCACGGTGCGGACCCGTTACGCCGATGCCACGCTGCTCGATGTCTCGATTGAAACAGGACGAACGCACCAGATTCGCGTGCACCTGGCGATGATTGGGCATCCTGTCCTCGGTGACCGCTTGTATGCCACCCCGAAGGCGATCGGGATTGCCAGCAAGTACGGGATCGGGCGCCAGTGCCTGCACGCCGCATCGCTTCAACTCGATCTCCCCGGTGGCGAACGCCGGACGTTCGAGGCGCCCCTGGCGGACGACCTTGCGGAGGTGTTCACGCGGGTGAGCGAGGCGTCCTGATGGTGAAGGAGTCGCCCACCGCCGCGGACGCCGCGGGCCTGATCCAGGGTTGGTATGCGGAAGGATTGAGGGCAGTCGATCCGCGCCGGGCCGTCGCGCAGTCGATCGCCCGCGAGGGGAATCGGTTGATTCTGGATTCGCGCCAGATCGATCTTGGGGCCGACAGTCGCGTCGTTGCGGTCGCGGTCGGGAAGGCTGCTTGCCAGATGGCGCGTGGCCTGGATGACGCTCCCGGCATGGGGATTTCGCGCGGAGTGATCCTCACCAAAGATGGGCACGCCACCAATGCCCCGCCCAATTGGCACGTATTCGAAGCCTCCCATCCCGTTCCCGACGAGCGTGGTGTGGCAGCGACCAGGGAGATACTCGGCGCGATGGAGTCGCTCACCGAAGGAGACGTGGCAATCGTATTGGTGTCCGGTGGAGGATCGGCGCTTCTGGAGTCTCCCCGCGACGGGCTGAGCTTGAAGGACATTCAGGAAACGACCCGCCTTATGTTGCACGCGGGCGCCCCGATCCAGCACCTGAATGCGGTCCGCAGCGAACTGAGTCAGGTCAAGGGTGGCGGGATGCGACGAGTCATCGGCGGAGCCGTCTGTCTCTCGCTGATTCACTCGGATGTGCTCGGCAACGATCCGTCCCTGATTGCGTCCGGCCCGACAATCGGTCGAACGCCAAACCCACGGGCGGCGCTCGAACTCCTTGGCAAGTACGATCTCGTCGATCGCGTGCCCCGTGCAGTGCTCAAGGTTCTTCGCGCGGTGTCCAAACCGCCACCCAATCCGGATGTGTCTCGGGACGCTTTCCTGATCGTTGGCGACAACGACGAGTTTGTCGGCGAAGTTTCGGACCAGGTGGAACAATCCGGGTTCCGTTCCAGTATCGTCTTGCGGCGCGCGGAAGGGGAGGCGAAGTCGCTGGCGGCGCACTTCGTGGAGACGATCGAAGCGCAGCCGGCCAAGGTCGACGCGGTCATCGGCGGAGGCGAAGCGACGGTGACGGTGCAGGGCGAGGGCCGGGGTGGCCGGAACACCGAGTTCGCTCTCGCGGCCGCGATCGAACTTCAGGACAGAGGACTCGATTGGGTGATCGCCAGTCTGGCGTCCGACGGGCAGGACGGTTCGATCGATGCGGCCGGCGCGATCGTCGATCGTCAAACCGTCGAAGGTGGACGTGATCAGGGTCTTGACGCCCAATCCTATCTCGATAACAACGATAGCGGCGGGTATTTCGAGAAGCTTGGCGTCCTCGTCGCGCCGGGACCCACCGGCGCAAATGTCAACGATGTCTACATTGCGGTGAGAGTTGCCTCGAATCGCGCGAAAGTGAGCAGCCTCGCATGAATGGAGCCCAATCGCTGGTCCGCGCCTTGCGCGATGTCGGTGTCGATTGCATGTTTGGTCTGCCTGGCGATACGGGAATGGCGTTGTACGATGCCCTCTATCATGAACCGGCAATCACCCATGTGATGACGCGCGACGAGCGCTCGGCGTCGTTCATGGCTGATGTCTATGCACGGGTGTCTCGTCGGGTTGGCGTGTGCGAGGGCCCAAGTGGCGGTGGCGCGACCTACATCGTGCCGGGCGTGGCCGAGGCCCAGGGTTCGGCCATTCCGCTGCTGTGCATGACATCCGATACGCCGGTCTCCGAGGAGCATCGCGGCATCCTGACCGAGCTCGATCAAGTGGGACTGTTCCGGCCGATCACCAAGTGGTCGGAGCGCGTTAATCGGGCAGGCGGCATGGAGGATGCCGTTCATCGAGCAGTTCGGCTGGCAACCAGTGGGCGGCCCGGCGCGGTTCACCTTTCGCTTCCCTCCGATGTGCTGGAAGAGGAAGGTGGTCGCAACGATCGGGCCGATCGTGCGCAAACGGCGTCAACTGTTCCGAGTTCACGTCCCCGAGCCGACGCATCCGAAGTGCTGCGGGCCGCCGATCTCATTTCAAGGGCGGAGCGGCCGGTGATTGTTGCTGGCGGCGGCGTGCTGACATCTGGAGCCTGGGATCGACTCACGGCATTTGCCGAGGCGACCGGCGTGCCGGTCGCCACCAGCATCAACGGTAAGGGTTCGATCGCCGAAACGCATCCGTGCGCGATCGGCGTCGTTGGCAACAACGGGGCCAGATCGTACGCCAACACCTGGGTCGCCGAGGCCGATCTGATCCTGTTTGTGGGGACGCGCACGGATTCGACGACGACGGTGGGATGGACGTTGCCACCCAAGGCGAACCCGCCGATCACAATTCACCTGGACATCTCCGCTAGGGAGATTGGGAACAACTATTCGTCAAGCGCGATGCTGCTTGGCGACGCCGCCGCGACCCTCGGCGACCTGCTGGATGCAATCGATCATCCGGATCGGCTCCGCCAGCTCAACGAGCAACGTCTGCGGCGGTTGGCCCTGGAGAAGTCTTCGTACTTCGATCGGGTGGCCGGGGAAGCGGCAAGCGACACGCAACCAATCAAACCGCAACGACTGATTTCCACATTGCGCGAGCTTCTGGATGACGATGCAATCATCATTGCCGACCCCGGCACGCCGACGCCGTATCTCTCCGCTCAATATGTGCTCAACCGCGCGGGACGAACCACGGTGATCCCGCGGGCTTACGGCGCCTTGGGTTATGCCATTCCCGGGGTGGTTGGGGCGCATTTCGCTGCCCCGGGTCAGCGCGTCGTGGGAATGCTGGGCGATGGCAGTTATGGCATGTCAGTTGGGGAACTGGAAACGATCAGCCGGCTCAACTTGCCAGTCGTGATCGTTCAATGCGACAACGGAACTTACGGTTGGATCAAGGAACTGCAACATCTCTATCACGACCAGCGGTATTTTTCAGTTGACTTCAACCGAATCGACTACGCCTCGATTGCCAGGGGTTTCGGGATGCGCGGGTATCATGTGGAGTCTCCCGCCGACTTGAAAAGTGTGCTGCACTCAGCGCTTGCAGACGGCCGACCGGCCTTCGTCAACGTTGTCACCGAAGCGCAAATGACGGAGACGCCGCCCGTGGCGACCTGGGAACAGACGGCGGCGCTGTCTCGAATCTGAACGAGTGTGGGAGTACGCATGGGCCCAAATCCCTTGGTAGTCGATGTTGACACTGGAGTCGACGATGCCGTGGCTCTGGCGTTTGCCCTCGCCAAGGGCGCAAACCTGCTCGGGGTGACAACAGTCGCGGGCAACGTGCCGGTCGATATCGCGACCAGGAACACCCTTGATGTCCTGGCCTGGCTCGGCCGGGAGGACATTCCGGTCCATTGCGGGGCAAGCCGGCCGCTGGTGGCCAGCTATGCGGACGCGACGGATGTCCACGGTGGAAACGGTCTCGGCGGGATGGAGTTGCCAGCAAGCACAACCTCACGGGCCACTTTGGCAGGACCTGCATTCATCATTCAGTGCGCAGAGCGATTTGCCGGGGAACTCGACCTGGTGGCGGTTGGTCCGTTGACGAATCTGGCGATCGCGCTGAATGTAAGACCGCAGATCGCCAGCCAGATCAGGCGAGTGGTGGTGATGGGTGGAGCCTATTCCGTTCCAGGCAACAAGACGCCCAGCGCCGAGTTCAATGTGTATGTCGATCCTGACGCCGCGCAGCAGGTGTTTAACGCCGATTGGAACGACATAACACTGCTCGGTCTCGATGTCACACATCGAACAGTGCTCGCCCGCGAATTGTGGGCGCGGATACCCGGCGATGCGGACGGCGCCGCCGGACTGGTTCGTGGCGCAACTGAACGCACCTTCACCGAACGAGGCAAGTCCGGATTCTATTTGCACGATCCGCTCGCCGTAGCGGTTGCCCTGGAACCTGACCTGATTCAGGGAACGCAAGCTTCGATCAGCGTGGAGGTGACCGGTCAAGCCCGTGGCAAGACGTCTGCAAGCGAGAATGGCAGCGGACCGCTGGTCGCACGCGAGGTGGATTCCGAGCGGTTTGTCCGGGAACTGTGTCAGGTGCTGGAACTACCGACCATGGACGCCAGAGCGGGGTTCGAGAATCCAGAGTAGCTGTTCCTACCTCTTCAGGTCGAACGCGCGACCGTCATGTTGAGCAGTTCCAGAAGGTAGCCTCGGGTTTCGTCGTCCTCGACGATGGACAATCTCGCTTCTGCACTCTGGACATAGGCAAACGCCTCGGTTTCAGCTGCCTCCAGGGCGCCGGAGACTCGAATTGCGGCAACGACGTCGTCGATGACCGAATCGTCTGTTTCGTCTCCGGCGATGATTGCTTCGACGGTGGCGCATGAGGCGGCGTCGGCGAGGTCGGCGTAGTACATCGTCGGCAGCGTTACGACGCCCTGCCGGAGATCGTTGCCGGCGGGTTTGCCAAGCACCTGCGCGCCCTCGCGAAGATCGAGGACATCGTCGAGGATCTGGAATGCCATTCCCATGTCGACGCCGAATGCGCGGAGCTCGCCGATCGAGGTATTGTCTGCTCCTCCGATCACGGCTCCCATTTCGGCGGCCCCTCCAAACAAGGCGGCCGTCTTTCCATAGATGCGCCGATCGTATTCGTCACGATTCTGGTTGAGACGATGCGCGTCGAGCGTCTCCCGGATTTGACCGTCGCAAATTTCGGCCAGCGTCGTGGCAAATATCGTGACAACCCTGGTGTCATTGGTCGCGGCGGCAAGGATCGCACTTTGCGCGAACAGGAAGTCGCCGATCAGGATCACGGCGCCAGACGACACCTGTGCATTGAGTGTCGGTTGGCCACGTCGGAGGGCCGCGCGATCGATATGGTCGTCGTGAACGAGTGACGCGGTGTGGAGCAACTGGATGCCGGCCGCCGCGGTGACGGCGCGTTCGAGGTCAGCGCTAAATGATCGAGCCGCGAGGAGCAACAAGAGCGGACGCAAGCGTTTCCCGCCGGCGCGCACAATGTCTTCGATCAAGGTTGATACGATTGGAAAGTCGATGGTTGCCGCGCGCTCGACCCGTTGGTCGACGAGCGTCAGTTCCGGAGCGAGTGCTTCGAATGCATCTGAGGTTTGCAGCTTCACCGAGGCGCTCCGTGGTGCGACAACTCGGAGAGCTCGTCGCGAACTGATGCAAATCGAACTTCGATGATTATCTGCTCCAGGATGAGGCAGTGTCAATTGACGCACGCGGTGCGGACCGGATTTCGATTTGACAGGGAAAGCGGCTATACTTTGCGTCAATACCGAACATCCAGTTCGACATTGAACACTCATTGCTCGGAAATGAGGGTACTTCGCCTGCAACACGAGTCGAATCGGCGCCGCGCCGAAGGTTGCCCCACGGCGGCGCCAACCAGCCCAGGTGACTATGCCTCCTCCGCAATCTTCCACAAACACAATCGATCCTGCCGAATGGGGTTCGCCCAACAATGACATCGCGTCGGCCGCATACAACTGGCCTGCGCCCCCCAGATCAGGACCCACCGGGCAGCTCTTGCCGTGGCTCGATTGGAAATACAGTCTCCTGTTGCCGGTGGCGCTTCTTCTGGTGCTGGCGACCGCGCTGTGGCAGGTGACGAACCGCCCCGTGCTTGTCGAGTTTGCGGTGTACAACAGCTCGAGTGGCGAGGCAATTCCGGGCGCCCACGTGGCGGTGAACAATCTTGTCTATGAGACGCGCGAGGACGGTGTCGTCACGTTAGGGCGGCCCGACTCGGCAACGGCGATTCGCGTCAGCGCCGACGGTTTCATTTCCATGTCCGGCGAGCTGAGCAGCAACACGGCTGCGTCGCAACAGATATCGCTGCGGCCTTCGACGCTCATCGGTCGAGTGACTGATGTGGATACTGGCGATCCGGTTGCCGGCGCGGACGTCTCGGTGCTGCGCAGCGATGGCTCGGTGGTATCCTCGACCCGGACCGACGATGCAGGCGCCTATCGCCTGACCGACGTTCCAGAGGGCGCAACGGTTAGGCTCGATGCCGGTGTGTACGGGACACACACCCAAGACATTGGAACCAGCACCGAACTCAGTTTCCCGCTGGCCGTGCAAACCGCGAGCGGTCTGGTGCTCGACGATAGTGGCGATCCACTCCAGGGAGCGGTCGTCCGCTCGGGTGACGCGACGGCGATATCGGCGGGCGACGGCACGTATCTGCTTGAAGGCGTGGTCAACGAGGACGAGGTGACGATCACCGCGCCTGGATTCGAGTCGACATCCGCCGTCGTCTCAAACGGAGAAGTCGACGGGGCCCAACTCGCCCCGCAAATGGTCAAGGCGGTTTACGCAAACATCGATCTGCTCACCACGGACGGTGGACTCGACAGTCTGATCGAGATTGCGAACACGACTGAGATCAACGCAATTGTGATCGATGTCAAGGAAGGCGCCGTTTTCTACGACAGCGAGGTCCAGTTCTTCGAGGATGCCGGAACAATACGTCCTTTCTACGACCTGGCCAACATCCTCGATCAATTGGAGGAAAACGATATCTACACGATTGCGCGCGTCGTTGTGTTCCAGGATCCCCTCGTCGCCCAGGCCCGGCCCGATCTGGCCGTGCAGGACACGAACGGTGGACTGTGGCTGAACGTCCAGGACATCGCCTGGGTGAACGCCTTCCATGAGGAGCTATGGGACGCGAACATCGAACTCTCCGTGGAGCTTGTGGAGCGAGGATTCGACGAAATCCAATTTGACTACGTCCGCTTCCCGAGCGATGGCGATCTCACGACCGCCGAGTTCGGACGTGAGTACACGAGCGAGGCGCGGGAGGCCGCGATCACCGAGTTCATGAAGCGAAGCCACGAAGCGATCAACGCTGCTGGAGGGTTTCTGGCCGCCGATTTGTTCGGATTCGTGACGATCGTGG
>JACCUV010000035.1 GCA_013698495.1 Chloroflexia bacterium | reverse complement strand
ACGCCCCCAACAGCAACAGCGACGACGACAACCCGGCATGGTCGACGGCGACATTGAGGAGCGCCCACAACAGCGACGGCGACAACCTGGCATGGTCGACGGCAACAGTGAGGAGCGCCCTCGACGTCCGCGGCGACCGACACCACAACCCGAATACGATCAGGATCCGCCGCCCCCTTACGACGAAGAGCCGCCGCCAACGCGTCCCGCCCAGCGAGCGCAGCAGCAGCGACCGCGGGAGCAGCGCCCACTGCGGCAGCCAGCTCCAGAGTTCGACCCGAACGATCCGAACGCCCAGCCGCGCCCGACACGGCAACGTCGACCGCCACAGGAGTAGCCCCTGTCACCAATCAGCCCCGGCGATAGTCTCACCGGGGCTGTTTTCTGTTGATGTCCGAGACGTTCGTTTAAGGCGCGGGTGTGCCCTCCGGTTCCGGAAAGATCACCGAGTCGTACGGGATCAAGTCGGCGATCGTCTCGTCGTCGGCGGCCGGGAACTTGTTCCACAGGCCGCCGCTATAGGTGGCGTCGTCGTTCAACTCGCCGGCGCCGCTGCCCTCGTTGTCGATGAGGGTGGTGGTGAACTCGTTGACGAGCGTTTGCATGTCCTGATCGCTGCCGACACCGACGGCGAAGTACACGTATGCATCCTGCTGGACGACGGCGATGATTGTTTCCAGTTCCTGCCCTTCAAACTCCTCCACGCTGGCGTAGCCAATACTGGCGTCGCCCAGATCCAGGTCAATCTTAGTGACTTCGGCAGTTTCGCCGACCATGTCGGTGGTGGCGTCCTCCTGAAGGAGAGCAAGGGCGGTTTCGGCGTTGCCGGAGCTATCGAACTCGAGGATGACGGCGCTGAGTGTCAACACGCCGGAAGGCACGGTCATCTCGGCGCCTGGTGTGGCCGCGAGATCGATCAGGGCGCTGTAATCGATGGTATAGGCGCGGGCCACGCCATGCTGCAGACCATCCAGATCTGCAGGCTGCAAGCTTTCGGGGGTGGCTTCCTGGGCGGCGGCCGATCCGGCGATCAGCGTGAACGCCAAGGCAAGCACGGCGAGAAATGCCGACAATTTACTGGGGATGCGCATGGTTTTCGCGGTCCTTTGGTGCGTCGAACGACGGCTTGTTGGTCGGAAAGCGCTCCGGCCTCCCTTTCCCCAACGCCGTAGCGGCGGCAATGGTTCCGGCACGGATGGCGATCCGAGGTCGGGGAAGATGCGGCGCCGGGGCTGATTTTGGTGGTGGGGGGCAAGATGTTGGCCGGCCGGAGGACACCCGTTCGACGAGCTCAGGGCAGGCTCCGGTCCTCCCCTATGAAGGCATGATTGAGGTGTTAAAACCGATTTTGGTGGCGATGGGTGAGATGTTGGAACGTGAACGGCAAGCTGGGGATACGTAGCGACTCGCACGTCAAATACGCTGAACGACGTATGTACTCCAGACCACTGACAGGCATGATGAAGATGTGCCCCGGAACGACCGCAGGGTTCAGGGAAACCGACACTTGGCGCCGCATCTGGAGATGGAACCGTGAAGACAACGAAATCGAGCCGGCACGTCGGCTTGATTGTCCTGATCATGCTCAGTCTCGTGACCGCCATTATCCCGACCGGCGCGGGTGCCCAGGGGATGCAAACGTGTGAGGATTTCGGTTCGCCGGATATTGCTCAGACAATCCTGGAGGTCGATCCGTCGCTGGCTGAGTTCCTCGATCCCGATGGCAATGGCATCGCCTGCGATCATGAGAACGATTCTACGGAGGACCGTGCAGGGAATCCAAAGGACGATCGCAGGGATGAGCCGACCGGCGACGGCGATGACTACTTCGCAGATATCGAGGTCGAAGTCGATTCCGTCATCGCCACGTTCAATCGCTACGCCGAAATCGACGCCACGTTCAGCGACGCGTCCGAGGCCGAACAGCAGGACATGATCGTCGAAATTGAGGAGATCGCCGCGTTCTGGTCCGTCTATCCGGATGCGGCAGCAGAATACGAAGCCCCGGCCGGGTTCGAAGATGTCGATGGCGCCTATCTCGATTTTGCGGAGGCGGTTGGGGATACGGGCAACGCCTGGCTCATTTGGTGGAATACCCCCGCCGGTGACCGGAACGCGGATGTGGCCTTCAATGACTTCGTTGATGCCTATGACCTGGCGTGGGACGAAGCGGACATCGTGTTGTCGATGGTGAGAGATGAGGCAGGCGGGGCCAGCGATCCGAAGGACATTCCGACCGGTGAGGGCGATGCGTATATCGTCGATATCCAGGGCGAACTGGACCTCCTGACGGAGCAGGTCGATCGCTTCCTCGAAATCAGTGGACTTGGCGCCGACGCTTCCGATGACGACGTGGATGAGCTGAACCGGATCGCCGCGGAGTGGGCGGATTACCCGGAAGTCGCCTCGGCGTATGCGGCCCCAGACGATTTTGAAGTCATCGAGGATGCTTATCTCGATCTGGCGGACTCCATCGGTGACGCTGGCGAGCTGTGGGAAGCGTATTGGGCGATCCCGGCCGCGAACGACGAAGAGGAAGCAGTCGCGCTGGACGCCTTTGAAGATGCCTTCAACGACGCCCAGAACCATGTCGACGAAGTCCAGGAACTGCTCGACGACGCCGGCGGCTCAGACGGCCCAACCGACGAGCCGGCGGATGACCCATCCGGCGATGCGGACGCGTATCTCGCCGCCGTCAGCGAGCACGCAGATGGCCTGAATCGGGATCTGATGTTCTTTGAGGCTCCAACCGAGGAGGAGCTCGACCGCTACTTCACCGACTTTTCCGAGGCGCCGGAGGTGGCCGCCAGCCTCGACGTTCCGGCCGGGTACGAAGAGATTCAGGACGCCTATGTGCTGTTCACCGAGCAGGTGGCGCTCATCCCCGGCCTGTACGATGAATGGGTCGAGGCTGGACAATCCGAATCGCTCGACGACCCGGCGTTGTCCACGTTGCTCCTGGCGTTTACGGAAGCCACGAACCTCTACGAGACGCTGGCCGCGATCATCGAGGAATTCGAGTCCGGAGCGGCTTCGGACACGGACGTTCCCACGGCAAGCGACGACCCCTACCTGGCCTACGTGCGCGAAACGGTCGATTCCCTGAACGCTGAACTCGACACTTTCCTCGAGATGATGATGCCCACCAACCCATCCGATCCAGGCGAGATGGAACAAATCCTCACCAACTGGCTTGCGACCCCCAACGCCATCATGGACCTGGATGTCCCGGCGGACCATGCGGACATCCAGGAAGCCTTTGAGGACTACACGGTCGAGCTGGCGAATGCCGCCCAGTATTACGTGGAGTGGCGCGAAGCAGGCGAAGGGGACGGGCGCGCGCCCGCGTTCAACAACCTCATGGACTCGTTCGAGGACGCCCAGGAACATTACGCCGCACTGGATTCGATGCTGACCGAAGCGGGAGCCTGAACATGCTTCGATCCCGCCGCATCACGACCGTGTTCCTCGCCTGCTGGCTGATCCTGACGTTCGCGGCGTCAACCGCCCAGGCCCGGCAAGGACACAGTCCGCAATTTGCGGCGACACCCGCCGCCGCGGAGGGGGACGGGTGGCGGATCGTCGGCATCCAGGTGCTGGACGAGCGGATCACGCCGGTCGCGCTCTCGCCGGACGGCCAATGGATCGCCGGGATCGACGAGGAGGACCGGTTCTGCGTGTGGGATGCCGCCACCCTGGAGCCAGCGTGCGACGCCGGGGAACTGCCGATCCATCTCGAATCGATCACCTGGGCGCCGGACAGCGCCGCCGTCGCCTGGTCGCTCGACGCCTTCCGCACGTTCGAAGAGAGCGACATCTTCGTCTTCGAACTGGAGACCGGCACGAGCGTGAATCTGACCGACGATGGGATCGAGGGCATGCTTGGCGGACCGGGTGGCGCCGTTCCGATTGACGTCCTTCCCGCCTGGTCGGCAGACAGCCAGTCGCTGACCTTCGCCCGGTCCGAGTGGACCCCGGAGCAGCACCAAACGGAGCTGATGACGATCGCCCGCGCGGGTGGTGAGCCGGAACCGCGCCATACCGTCGCCACCGACGCGTCATTGTCGATCTCGACCCCGATGTACAGCCTGGCCAACGGCTCGCTGCTCTACGCGGTGACGTGGGATGAACCGAAGCGGGGCATCTGGCTCCTGGAAGCCAACGGCGCGACGCGACAGGTTCTTCCCGGCGCAACGACCCCCGTGATCGTCGACGTCGTCGAAAGCGGGAACGGAACGCTGATCTCCGCCTATTCGCAGTCACCTGCCTCCGAGTTCGCCCCGGACGACCCGTTCACGCTTGTGCTGGGGCATGAATCCGGGGATGTGACTCCGCTCGTTCACCCGGACGATGCGGCGATCCTGCTCCAGCCCGCCGGATTTTCGCCAGACGGATCGTCGACGATATCCGTTGCCTTGGGCAGAAGAGGCTTCGAGCTTGTCGCGCTGGGACCGGAGACCAGTGTGACGCTACTTCCGGAACCGGTCGGTATCGCTCACGGCACGCTCGGTCTGCGCGCCGCGCCGGAATGGGTCGGAAACACGATTCTCGTTTCCGGCTTCGCTCCCGGTGGCTATTTGGTGACGGTTGAGCCAGCTCCCTGACCGGCTCCGAGAGGGCTCGCACGCGGGCGCGAACTCGCTGGCGCGAGGACACCTATTCTACAAGCTCAGAGCAAGCTGAATCGACAAGGTCCGGTTTGGGAACTTGTCCAGGCCAGTCGATTCGGGTTCGACCGTACGAGACGGTGGGTCCTCGCGCCATTGTGCTTCAGGCGTTATGAAGATTCTCGTTCCTCAGGGTGACAGCGTCGGGCTCTGGGCCGATCTGGTGGCGGAGGGCGTCGAGCTCGTTGTCGATGGCTTCGAGGTCGGACTGGTGGCCTGTCAGTTTTACCTGCGATGAGCGAACGAAGCGCGTGTAGGGCGCGATTGCGTCGTTGATCCTGTTCACCGAGCGCTCAAGTTCGTGCTCAAACTGGTCGCCCATGACGGCAATCAGGCTCAGTTCC
>JACCUV010000018.1 GCA_013698495.1 Chloroflexia bacterium | reverse complement strand
AATCCGGATGCTGCCCCCGGTGTCGGAGCCCAGCGCCCCGAGACAGGTCCCGATTGCGACCGCGGCTGCCGAACCGCCAGAGCTGCCGCCAGGAATCCGTTCCAGGTCCCATGGGTTGCGGCACGGGACGCTGACCACGCCGGCGGCGAATTCCTGTGTGACGGTTTTGCCGGTGAAAATCGCGCCATCGCGCCGCAACCGGTGCACCACCTCGGCATCGTGGGTGGCGACCTCGACGTGCTGGCGGAGCTTCGACCCGCAGAGCGTCTTCCGACCGGCGATGTCGAAAATGTCCTTGATTCCGATCGGCAGGCCTACCAGAGGTCGTCGCGCCTTGTGTTTCTCCCGCGAGCGGTCGTGAATGAGCGCGGTCTGAAGCGCCTCTTCCTCGAAGACCTCGACGTAGGCGTGGAGATTGGGCTCGGTGGCGCGGGCGCGGAGCAGGGTTTGGCGGATCAGTTCAAAGACGCTGAAATCGCGGTTGTCGAGACCTTTTATGGCCCCGCGCAGGGTGATCGTGGCGAGATCGAGCGTCATTCCGCCTCATCCTTTGCGTCAATGTTGGGAAATTCCGGATCGAACCGATCCTCGTTGTCGCCGTTTACGCTTTCCGCGGTATCGGGGAATGTGCGGGCGAACGCGAGTTGGGCATTGAGCTCCTCGAGCACCATCGGCGCCCGTTCCGCGGAGACAGCAAGGTCGGCTTCGTTGAGCAGATCATGAAATTGCTCCACGCTGACGGGCGCCAGGGAATCGAGTTTGCCGGGCATGGGATGCGTATCCTTTGTCGAATTGGCGGAAAGCGTCGATTCCGCGCAAGCGAATTGAAGGAAGTGTCCCACGCTTGACGAATTGATCCGGATCGACTGCGCGCCAGTCGCGCTTCAGTAACGCCCCAGTCGTCAACAGCACGTACGTCGATGGCATGGGCTATAGCGTGCTCCCCGAGGAGTGGGGCAACCGCTACCCACGCGGATTCGCCCACTCACTCATTGGACGGGGAGGATCGCAAAGTCAGGAGCCGATCCCGGAACTGAAAGTCTGGATGAAACACACCAGACTATTCCATCGAATCTCACCACTATTGCCAATATTGGTGCAATAGTCTCTCCAGACAAGGAGGGTCAGACATGGCCACACCGACGAGCCCCAGACCGGCGCCGAGACCACAGCAATTGCCGCCTTCAGGTCCGTCCAGCATTCTGGTGCGGACCCCCAATCCGCATCCACCGCCCAAAGACGTCAGGTCACAGTAAGATTGCGCGAAGGCCGCTACGGATAACCACGAAACCCGAGACGGAAAGACTGCTTGATGCGGACCCAGCCCATCGAGCCGCGTCTTGTAACTGCATTGATGTTTCCTTATAAGTCCCCACGTGGTACGGGTGAGGGCTGGTCCGTGCTGGTGATTGCGCGGGATTACTTTTGGCCCCGCCGGATCTCGAGGACGGTCTTGAGCAGGTAGGTAATCGCGATCGGGTCGCCGACATTGAGATCGGCGTCGAACTCGCTTTCGGCGAGTTGGCATTGCAGCACGGTTTCCGGATCGTCCGGGAGCGAGTAGAACACCCGCGTGTACGGAACGCCGTGGAGCCTGAAGATCTGCTTGCCTTCGAGCCGACCCTGAACTTCCACGAATTGGTCTCCCACATCGGGCCGACACGGGGTCGATCCCTACGGGAACAGCGTCCCGGATCGGGCCGACACACATGACGGCCGCTACGAAGCGACGTTCCCGGTGGCATCCTATCGTGCTTCGTCCTCATCGGCATCGATCCGGTCATCGCGGCCACGGGCATAGAGGTAGATCGCGATCGTGACCAGCAGCAACGGCCCCAGCCCGAAGCAACCCAGAATCAGCATCGTGCCCTGATCGTAGGTGTCCGAACGGACCATCACCACAAAGAGCAGGGCCACGAGCACCAGGATCAGCGCCAACGCGCCCAACGCTCCTGTCTGGGAGACGCAACCGCGCGCATTGGTGTTGATGTCCGGCGGAGCGAATCCCCGCGGCGTGTCCGGTCCGGACGCCATCGCGGCCACTTCCTGGAGGCGGATGTATCCGAGCTTTCCCGATTCGAGTCGCACCCGCACGAAGTCCTCGAGCGGCTCGCCACCTTCGACCATATCCAGTTCCGTGCCGGATGGGACGATCTCGATCAGCCGCGACGCCGAATCCGGCCGCTCGTAGACGCGCAGTCCTTCGGTCGCATGGAAGGCATCGACCAGTGTGGTTCCACAGGCGGCGCAATAGTGGTTTCCGGCCGGATTTAATGCTCCGCACATGCCGCAGAAGATAAGAGGCCGACCATGGTCATTGATAGGTGGCGGAGTTCCGGTTGGAGTACTCATCTGTTTCGAGACCTCCGCGTTGTTGCCCGGACGTACGGGCCTGTTGGAGCGAACTCATACGACGTCACCACGCCATGAACAGGTAGTTGAACCGTGCCTTGCGCCGCGACCCGCTCGAAGTTGTATATCATAGCCAGCGAACCAGTTCGGCCCATGATGACCAACCGCCGGAATTTCCGGCGCCGCTTGAACCGGGAACCTTAAACGATGTCGGACCCCGAACAGACAACTCCATCAGCCGGTATGCTCTGCGGCGCGTGTGGCGCCCCCGTCGTGCAGCCAGCCGATGCCACATGCCCCGCCTGTGGCGTGCTGTTGGCTGCCTACCTGGCCCCGAGCGGGTCGCTTGGCGCCAGCGATGCGACCCCAACTCCGGTTGCCGCGATGTCGCCTGGGGACACGTCAGCTACCCGCTCATTGCCGTCGCCAGCGGTCGTCGAGGAGCCGGACGGGGATGCCCCCAGCTTTACGTCGCCACCGCTCACTACCCCGTCGTTTCAGACCTCGCCGATGCACCGACCGACGTCGCAGAGTCCAATCGGAGATGCCTTGCGACGCTCCGGGAGCGCGCCCGATCCCCGCAAGTCCGATGCGGCGGGGGAAGACGACCTGTCGAAAATGGCGGACGGCAACGACGAGCTTGCAGACATGGCGTCGGGCGTCGACGAGCTGGCGGAGATGGCGGCTGGCGGCAAGACCTCCCTGGCCCGGGAAATCGAGGCCGAACTCGCGGGCGCCAAGGTCACCTTCGAGGGGACGAGGCCGGTGATCGACGCCGAGCACGTCGAAATCAGGCAGACGACCGGAGGAGCACCGCCTGTCGTTGCCAGCAAGGTCGAAGGTGGCGCTGAAATACCGGTGGGCGGTCGATCGGTCGGGAAACCTGCCGCGGTTGCTCGACAACCGACACGCCAATCCGCAACACGAGGAAGGTACGACCAGCCCGTATCCACTCCTGTCGTCCCTAGCATCGATGCTACGCACCAACCTGCCTCGACGCGTGGCGGCCGGTCGGTCGGATCCGGGACCGTGGTGCGCTGGCTCCCATTCATCCTGATCGGGTTGTTCGTATTCGCCTTTGGAGGCTCGCTACCCGGCATGGGGGGCGTGGTCGGGTTCGTGATCGTGGTTGTCCTCATTTACCTCTTGCTGAAATGGACCGTGGCCTCGGGGCGCAAAACCACCACGATGCCGCGCGACGAGAGATGGAACCGCAAGAAACGCCGGTAGCCACCTCACCTCGAGTACAGTCAATGGTCATTCCGGTCTGAGCGGAGTCGAAGGAAGGAGGGTTCTTCACCGCTGGTCTACTACGT
>JACCUV010000013.1 GCA_013698495.1 Chloroflexia bacterium | reverse complement strand
TCGGTAGGCGCCGTTTCCGGGCCTCTCTGGGCGGACAACCCTGCTTCGTGGTCGCCAAGGTGTCCTTCATGTCCTGAGGGCGCCGCGTATGCGGAACGATTGATGTACATCGACTTTGCGGTTCGACACGGGCGGACACATGATCGACCAGACCTCGGTATGGCGAGGCGTCGTCGATGGTCGATCACGGCGCCGCCCATCCGGGACGATTGGCGGCGCGGGAAGTCGTAGGGGTGAACCGCCATCGACCCGTGAGCGGTTCATTCACAACCCTTTTCGGTCAATGGTGTGTCCGCCCGCTCAGGTGTTACGATCGGCGAGGTGGCGTGTCAGCTCGCGCACATGCCTTTCACGAAAAGGGTAATGTCCACCACGGGCGACGAACTGGCAGGATATCCTCCTACGCCGAAATCTCAGACGCGAACTCATTCTCGGCGATCGTCAGGCATTCGTCGGCGATTGTGACCATAGCGTCGATCTCGTCTCGCGTCACGACCAGTGGCGGCGCGAAGTGCATGACCTCGCCAGTGACGCGAGTGATGAATCCGCGATCCATCAACAGACTGGTCAGTCGCTTCGGAAACTTCGAATCCTTTTTCCACTTGCCCTTTGTGGCTTTGTCGCTTGTGACCTGGATGGCGTTGAGCATGCCAAGCCCGCGAACCTCGGCGACGGTCGGATGGGCGCAGAGCTCCTCGAGCCGTGCACGGAGGTAGCCGCCCATCTCGTCGCCGCGTTGCACCAGCCCCTCTTCTTCGTAGATCTCAAGATTCTTGAGCGCGGCCACAGCCGCGACCGGATGTCCACCAAACGTCAGCAAGTGCCCCATCCCAATCAGTTCCTGTTTGGTGAAGACGTCGAACACCTCGGGGCGGACGACAGCCGCGGCCATCGGCGCGTAGCCCGATGTCAGCGCCTTGGCGATCGTCATGATGTCCGGAACGAAATCAAAGTGCTCCGTGGCGAACATCTTTCCAGTACGGCCGAAGCCATTGATCACCTCATCGGCGATCAGGAGCACACCGTGGCGATCGCAAATCTCCCGCAACATCTTCCAGTAGGTCGCTGACGGAACGTGGACCCCGGCGGCGCTGGAAATCGGTTCGCCGATCACGGCGGCGACGGTTTCCGGTCCCTGATTCTCGACTTCCTGCTCAACGTACCTTGCGGCCATGATGTCCGCCGCCTCGCCGTCGAGTCCGAAATCGGAGCGGTATTGGTTGGGATGCGGCACATGCGACACGCCATACATGAACGGACCAAAGTAGGCCTCGTTGCGGGTCGCGGTGAGACTCATCGCGCCGTGCGTCATGCCGTGATACGAGCCGCGTCGCGAGATGATCTTGTACCGGCGCGGGAATCCGCGCATCGCCTGCACCTGCTTGGCGATCTTCAACGCGGTCTCGACCGCCTCGGAACCACCCGAGCAAAAGTACACGCGCGAGAGATCGCCGGGCATGATTTCGGACAGGGTGTGGGCGAGGCGGACAGTCGGCTCCGAGGTATAGGATTCCGCCGAAACGTAGGCCAGCTTCCTTGCCTGTTCGGCCATCGCATCACCGATCTCGGTGCGTCCATGACCGGCATTGACGACCCAGAGCCCGGAAATGCCGTCGATGTACTCGCGACCATGGATGTCCCACAATTTTGAGCCCTCGCCCCTGGCGAAGACACGCATCCCGTCGTTTTCCGCGACATCGATCCATGGAATCGAGTGCGCCCAAACATGTTCCCTGGCCATCTCGTCCATCTCGCCGGGTGTTGCGTCGGTGGCCGGCATGAAGTGCGATCTGGTTTGCTGAACAACCACGAATCTGTCCTCCTCAATTGCGGTCGGCCGCAGCCGCGGTCCACGGCTATCGAACCGTCGTTGTGCTCCGGCGTCGAATGGCCACAGAGAGCGCTTGAATGATACCAACACTCACGGATTTGCCGTGCCGGCATCAACTCGGCATGCCCGATTCGAATCTCGAGTGATACCATCGACGCATGGCCACACTCGCCGGTGTTGGCGAAGGTGGAGGAACATCAGGACGGGCAATGGAAGGAACCACGTTGAGCGCAGATTCCCTGCCATCGAGATTGGTGATCGACTATCGCAATGCGACCGCGGCCGGTGTCGGCGACCTTGACGGCGTGACCGATGCCGACCTGGACAGCGTCGTCGAGCAGGTCCGCTCCGCGCACGAACGCATCGCGAGGGAGCACGAATCGCAGGTTCAGCTGTGGCAGGACCTTCCCGACAACATGGCCCTCGCCGACGAGATTGCGCAGTTCGCCAGCAGAGCGCGGGAAAGGTACACCGATTTCATCCTGATCGGGATCGGTGGATCGACGCTGGGAGCGATCGCGACGATCCAGGCATTGACGCACCCGTATCGAAATCTCCTGCACCCAGAACTACGCGGCGGTCCGCGATTCTTCGTCCTCGACAATCCGGATCCGGAAAAGGTGACCGCCACGCTCGACACCGTCAACCTCGAGACCACGCTCGTTAACGTTGTCTCCAAGTCGGGTCAAACCGCCGAGACCGCGGCCAACTTCCTGGTCGTGCGCGATGCCATGTACGAGGCGCTCGGTCCCGGCCAGGCGCGGAAGCAAATCGTGGCGTCGACTGACCCCGAAAGCGGACTCCTTCGCCAAATGGCGGATCAGGAGGGGTACAGGACGTTCCCCGTGCCTCCAGGCGTCGATGGCCGGCAGACGGTGCTGAGCGCCGTCGGGTTGCTGCCAGCGGCGCTTGCCGGTGTCGACATCCACGCGATGCTGGCCGGAGCGAGGGCGATGCGGGCGCGTGCCTCGAGTGCAGACGTGCGCGAAAATCCGGCCTATTTGCTTGCCGCCCTCTCGGTGCTATCCGATCGAAAGCACGGCAAGTCGATGCTCGTGACAATGCCCTACGCCGATTCCCTGTTCGGTATCGCCGACTGGTTTCGTCAGTTGTGGGCGGAAAGTCTGGGCAAGAAGCTGTCAGTCGACAACGAGGTTGTCAACGCGGGGCAAACGCCAATCAAGGCCCTCGGCGCGATCGACCAGCACTCACAAATTCAGTTGTACACCGAGGGTCCGAATGACAAGTTGCTCCAGTTGATTGCGGTCGAGCGCTACCGAGACGCCGTAAACATTCCATCGCCTCCCGACGGCATTTCGGAACTTGGGTATCTCGGTGGCGGGGAGCTGGGGCAATTGCTGGATCGGGAACGGCTCGCTACGTCGTGGGCCCTGACCGAGGCGCAGCGACCGAACCTGACCATTTCCGTGCCCACAATCGACCCCGGTATCGTCGGCGAGTTCTTCTATCTCTTCCAGTTGCAAACGGTGATGGCGGGGGCCCTCTACGGCGTCAACCCGTTCGGGCAGCCAGGAGTGGAGGCAGGCAAAAATGCGACCTACGCCCTAATGGGTCGAATCGGGTACGAGGACCTGAGAGCTGAATTGCTCGCCGAGCCCAACGATTCGGATTCGTACGTGAATCGACCATGAGCGGTCCGAATTTGGATCCGAGGCGAGGAACTACTCCTGCTTGTAGCCGATTCGTATGGGCGGATCAGGATCGACCATGAACAGCTTCCAGGCGTCCCGGATCTGGTCGATCATGTTGCCCGTCCTCCCGCCCTCAATGGATGGTCGTGGCAGGGCGAACCTGGTGCAGATCGGACGGACACCCGTGCACCGCGACCGTCCGGGTGTCGTTTATGCCGGGGGCGCCGCCCCCACGAGCGCCGGAATTGCCAGGCGTTGGTTGGGGCCACCGAACAACGCCTCGTCACAGAACGTGAATCGTACCTGTGATGCGACGGCGTCTTGCCAAAATTGGTTAGAATGAACACCTATCGACAGCGACGCTGAGTCCAGTCGGGGCTCTGCCGGCGATCCACGCTCAATTGCAGAATGCCGGGGCTTCAGGTGTCCACAAATCTCTCCGTCACTCGCCTCGTTTTGTACACCCTCGCCGTAATCGCAGTCGTGGCCCTGGCATGGTTGGTGATCCAGATCAGGTCCATTATCTTCGTGATGGCGTTGGGCATCATCTTTGCGGCCGCAATCGAGCCGCTGGTTTTCCGGCTGCGTCGGGCGGGTTTCAAACGCGGCCAGGCAATCCTGATCGTGTACGCGACCTTGCTCACCGTCATCATCGGTGGGCTGTACCTGCTGGTGCCGATGATCGTCCATCAGTTCGCCTCGCTCGATGAGGCGATACCCGATATGTTCGATCAACTCCGGCAACGCGCACTGGACAGCGACAACGCGATCATCCGCCAATGGGGATATCAAGCACTGTGGCGCATCGAGAATACCTACCTGCGAATCCGCACTTCGCCTGAAATCGGTCAGGACCAGGCCCTGGGGGTCGCGACATCCGCGCTTGGCATCCTCTTCACGATCGTTTCGTTGCTGATTGTGGCTTTTTACTGGATGACCGAGAAGGCCACCCTCAAACGAGTGCTGCTGGGGCTGTTTCAACTCCGCCATCGAGCCCGAGCCCATGAAATCTGGGACGAAATCGAGTTCCGGATCGGCGGTTGGACTCGTGGCCAGTTGGTGCTGATGACGATTATCGGCGTCTGCTCCGGGGTCGCGTACTGGTTAATGGATCTGCGATTCTGGCTCGCGTTGGCAATTTGGGCGGGAATCACCGCCGCCATTCCCTTCATCGGTCCATTCATCGGCGGTGGCGCCGCCGCACTGTTCGCGTTGGCCGATTCACCGGAAAAAGCGCTCTGGGTCATCGCTTTCGTAATCGTGTTGCAGCAAATCGAGGGCGCCGTCCTCGTCCCAAGGGTGATGAAGAACGCTGTGGGTATGAGCCCGTTGACCGTGATCCTTGCAGTCCTGATTGGCAACGCTCTGGGTGGTCCGGTTGGTTCGCTGCTGGCGATTCCGGTCGGGGCGGCGGTGCAGGTGTTGGTCAGTAATCTGCTGCGCGGACGGGACGATCGCCTCGCCACGGAGTTGAGTACGATGGACATCTCTCCCCTCTCTCCCGCGCAGTTCGGTTCGCCATTCGTGCCTTCGAACGGTTCGCTTTCCCGACTCAAGCGAGGAGTTTCCCAATCTCCGAAGACAACCAGGCGTCGGGAAATCTCGCGCGGCGGTGAGTCAGGGAGCCTATGAGCGCTCCCGCGCCACCACGACGTCGCGGAGGGAATGCCACGGACCCGTTGCATACGGACGAACCGGACTTCCCGCGCACCATCATCGCCCTGTTCGACGACACGATCGATGCCGAACACGCGTTGACCGCGCTCCGGAAAAGCGATCAGCCATCCGAGGGCATTTCGGTCATCCTGCGCGAGCGCGTGCTCGATCCCGACCCGACCGTCCAGTACGAAACGGTGCTCTCGCGGGTGATCGCCTCGTCGGCGCTCGACGCGGTCGGCAGTTGGCTGCAGGGCCTCGCCTCACTCATTTTGCCGGACCGGGCCAGCTATCTCGTGGCCGGTCCGATCGGCGCGGTGCTCGCGACTATCCGCGATGTGCGACCTGGACCCGCCAATGGAGAGAGCGGGGATGTCATGGCCGACGACTCCAGTCGTCAGTTAAGCAGGGCCCTCGCCGCATTCGGTTTCCATCAGGATGAATCGGGATATCTGGAGAAGCGCGTCGTCGCCGGATCGCCATTGATTGCCGTCACCTCGTCGCAGGTCGGGACAGTCAGGGCGGCGCACAAGACCTTCTCGGCGTTCGATGCAGTGCACGTTGGACTCGCGCGAACCGACAGTTCCATTCACAAGACCGCGTTGCGGCTGCTCCTGACCGGACCGGACGGCGGCGGGTCGGTCGTCATCGCCGATGCGATCGCGCCGCTGCGTCGGCTCACCAGCGACGGCGGGTGGAGAAATCACTCGATCGACCTGCGCGGACGGCAGGCCTCGACGCCGCGGGGCGAATCGCTGGGGACGATCGTCGACGTCCTGTTCGAGAACAAGGTGACACAGGATGGCGACAATGCTCCGCATTCGGCGGCGAATCGACGAGGGGTTGTGATCCGGTACGTGCTGGTGAGTGTTGGCGGATTCCTGGGCATGGGGAAAAGCCGCATCGCCGTGCCGGCGGTGCTGGCGGACACCAATGGCTGGATTGTCAACATCGACACCACCCGCGAAGAATTGCGCGCGGCGCCGAGATTCGACAACCTCGCCCCGCTTAGCCGGCAGGACGAGGTCACGATCTCCACGTATTTCGAAGTGCCGTTTTACTGGCTCAGCGGCAACGACAAACGGGATTGATCGATCTCAGGATGCCGGCACGAGCGAATCGTCCGTCTTGCGCATCGCGCTGAGAATCCGCTGCCACGGCGGTGCTCCGTGCTCGGCGAAGATCACATTGCCATCCTTGCCAACAACCACCACCGAACGCTGAATACCTTCCCCTTCGGGCTTGATCGCGCCGTACGCGCGGGCGACCGCAGCGTCCTCATCGACCAACAGGTCGATATTCAGGCCGTGCTCTTTGCGGAACGCCTTGTGGCTGGCCGCATCGTCGGGATTGACCCCAATCGGCTCGATACCGGCTCCGCGCAAGTGCTCGATGTGTTTGCGCACCTGAATTAACTGGTCTGTGCAGCCGGGGGTAAAGTCTTTCGGATAGAACACGAGCATCGCGCGTACAAATCCGCGCAGGTCCGCCAGGTGAAATTCCTCGCCATCATCGTTCTTGAGCGTAAAGTCCGGAGCTGCTGATCCGACCTCAATCAACGTCATCTGGTCCTCCGCTATGGAACCGAAAGCATGCGATCGAGCGCCACCCGGGCCTGATCGGCGATCGCCGGTTCAACCGTGATCTCATTGACGACTTCGCCGCGAACAAGGTGTTCGAGTGTCCAAAGCATATACGCCGGGTGAATCCTGTACATTGTGGAACAGGGGCAAATCACAGGATCGAGACAAAAGATCGTCTTCTCCGGCATCTGCGCCTGGAGTCGGCGCACGAGATTGATTTCGGTTCCGACCGCCCAGGTCGTGCCGTCGGGCGCCGCCCTGATCAAGTCAATGATGTACTCGGTCGAGCCATCGAAGTCCGATGCCTGGACAACGTCGAGTGGGCACTCCGGATGGACGACCACTTGCACATCCGGGAAATCATCCCGCGCCTTGGCGATTTGGGCAACCGAGAATCGAGCGTGAACCGAACAGTAGCCCTTCCACAGGTACACCCTGGCGTTGCGCAACTGCTCTTCGGTGTTGCCGCCAAGCGGCAGGAACGGGTCCCAGACCACCATTTGGTCAAGGGGAATGTCCTTGCGAACGCCAGTATTGCGCCCCAGATGCTCGTCCGGAAAGAAGAACAGGCGCTCGCCGCGATCGAACGCCCAATCGTAGACCCGCGGCGCATTGGAGGACGTGCACACAATTCCGCCGTTGCGGCCACAGAACGCCTTGAGCGTCGCCGCCGAATTCATGTACGTCACCGGTACGATCCCGCGTATTCCCAGATCGGAAAGCGTGTTCCAGGCGGCTTCGACGTCTTCCGGTTTCGCCATGTCCGCCATCGAGCAACCCGCCTCGAGATTCGGGAGAATGACATGCTGGTCTGGCGAGCCTAGAATATGGGCGCTTTCGGCCATGAAGTGCACACCGCAGAACAGGGTGAACTCCGCCTCGCTCTGCGCCGCTGCTTGCTGGGAAAGCTTGTACGAGTCGCCCTGGAAGTCGGCGAACTGAATGACTTCATCGCGCTGGTAGTGATGACCGAGAATCGTCAATCGGCTGCCGAGCTGGGTACGCAGCTCCCAAATCCGGGCATCGCGTTCCTCCGCCGGCATCTTGAAGTAGGCCCGGTCTATGCGCTGCTGGCGAAGCGGACCGACTCCGTACTCCTTGAGTCGATCGTAGGCGCCGACACCCTCCTCCGGAACGCATGAAGCGGGTTCCATTTGGGCATCGACCAGCCACAGGGTCGGTTTCGCGGGGCGTTCCAGTGTGGCGGTTGCCGTCTGTCGTGCGTCATGATTCGGCCACATGGCCAAATCGGCGTCTTGTCGCTTGGCGACCATGAACCGCGGTCTCCTCGCACGAGTTGCACTCGCGCTTGCTGGACCTCAAGGGTCCGTAAAACGATAGGCGATGGAAGCGTTCGATCCGAGTTATTGTCACGGTGACACTAAGTCGTCACGTTGCGGCAATGTTAAGGGTCTCGGGAGTAATTGTCAATATGACACTAAGTACCTGTTTCTCGGCCCCAGCTACGCGTCAACCAGTCGATCCTGGATACGGGAAAGGGTGTGGTTCACATTCTGATATTTGGGGGTATCTGACGACCGAGTTTCGCCGTAGCGGTCTCGTGAGGGAGGACGAGCGGGCCTGAAGCACTCTACGACATCCCTGATCTGGCCCGCGAACGCGTAGCGTTGCCTGCCCTAAGCTTGTCGAATGGGTCATCCCGCCCAAGCCTGGATCAACCGAGCCGGCGGAACCATCACAGGGTTTACTCAGGGCCCGTCGCTGGCGAGGGATTTGAATGGCGTGCGCGCCAACGCCATTGTCCCTGGACTCACACCAAAATGTGAATCACATCCCATGCGGGGAAAGTACGCACGAAGTCGTTTCGGATAGAATCTCACTGTGGGCGCCTTGCAACGTTGAGACGACGGCATGCAGTTTCGCTGGCATGGGTATGAACAATGACCAAGCGTTTCAAAATCGGCCTGCAACTTCCCGAGGTCGAATACGTCGCCTCATGGCGGCAACATCTCGAGATGGCCCGGTTAGCCGAGCAACGCGGAT
>JACCUV010000399.1 GCA_013698495.1 Chloroflexia bacterium | reverse complement strand
CTTCGGCGATCCAGCGGTGACGCTCAAGTCGCTGGTCGGCGTGCTTTCGGGCGCGATTGAACCTACCGCGACCGTCCCGGTTGCGCTCGCGTAGCTGAATCGCCCCAAATCATCGAGTTCAGTCCATGATCCCGCGTGTTTGACTGGCCGCCACAAACCAGAGCGAATCGCCTATCGCTTGCAACCCGTCCTTCCTCAGTTGAGTTGTCATTCCGGTCCTGAGCGAAGCCAAAGGAAGGAGGAATCCTGTCTGTTGGGGATGGAGTCTTGAGGTCTCATTTGGGCCACATGTGACACGTCAACCACTACGACAACCCCCGCAAAAGCTAACAAATGAAATACCCGGACTCTCATGCGCGACTCCTCCACCGCCCAGCTGGCAGACGTTCCGAACGAGCCGCGCGATTCGTTAGACCTCATCCGGCTCGTCGACGGTGTCTACATCGTAGTTCGGGAACCGCCAGCCCATGTCGCGATCGAGCAATCCGCCGTATCCGAGCGAGGCGACGTCTTCGTCAGAAACCCGTTCATCCGCCATTACCCACGGCAATACGAGATCGGCGACCGTCGCTTTCGAATACATCGAGCAGGATGCCAGGTTCACAATCGGCATAGCCGAGTCGACGATTTCAGCCAACCAGAACATAGACCCGGGATGGGCCGGAGCGCCCAGTCGCACGATCGACGCCCCGAGATCGGGCATTGCCAAAATAGTGGCGTCAAGCGGGTCCATCATGTTGCCGCCCGCCGTCAGCAGCAGCGAAGCGCCATCGTCAAGCAGGCGCCGCATAGCCGTGGCGACTGCTTCGTGGCGGTTCGGCAAGTACTCGAAACGCAGGATTTCGCTGCCGTACCAACCGATCTTGGCGCGAACCGATGTCTCGAATCGACCTCGCAGCTTCTCAGCGAGACCCTCGGTCACGACGACGCCCACAACGTGCGGCACATACGGTTTGACCTCGAGCACCGGGCCACTGCGCTCGGCGAGCAGCAATTCGATCTCGTCGAGAAGTCGCACCTCCATCGCCACCGTCGCGATTTTGGCCCCTGCCACGATCTTGTCAGGTACAACCGGCAGACGATCCAGTACCGTGAAGATGCCCACAGGGGCATGCCGGTTGATGAGATGGACGGCCTCGGCATCGACGCGAAGCAGGCCCTTGACTGTGGCGGCCACGTTCACCCGGCTCTGGATCGGATCGCGGGCGGCAAGTCCAGGACCGGCGATCATGTTGGCGAGGCGTCGTCCGGCCTCGTCCTCATGGACTTCGCCAGGTTCCAGGCGAACCGCATGAATCGGATGTTCATGTTGCCGTAATGACTGAACGTCGGACTCGGCGATCACCTGCCCTTTGCGCAGCCGTGAACCATCCGGCAGCCGAACCGATTGGGTAATCACTGCGCCGGCAATGACGAGGGAGGCGGTAGTGGTCGGGTCAATCACGAACGGGCGCATGTCGGACCTTCACAAGTGGCAACGGATCGTCACCTCCATATCGTCGCACAATCTCGCGCCGCATCGAAGGCGGACGTCGCCAGCGACACCGGGCGGGACCAATCGGTTCTCTGCTACGCTGACTTCAATTCTTCGAGTCCATCGCGAAAGCGATCATGGACCATGGGGCGAACACGGATTGAAAGGAGGCGCCGCGTGGACAGATCGCCACGGGAGTCGAATCTGACCAGAAGAACATCGGATAGCATGCTGGTCGCGATCCCCATCTTTGCGCTGCTGTTGCTCGTCGCGCTCGGACCGGCCTGGGCGCCGGCCGGGCTGCTGTTGGCGACAATCGGGTTGCTGATCGCCAATGGCCGACCGCCATCGAAGAACAGGACCAATCTCCTGGTCTGCTCGATTTTTGCGGTGGTTGGCGGCGGCGTGTTCACCGCGGCGCTCCTCGTCGACTGGTTGCGATAGCCCGGATTATTCATGCACGAGCCCTGAAAGTAGGGAACTCGTCCCCGCCCGCGCCGATTGGCCGCCGCAAGGTGTTCAGGCTACTTGATATAGGCGGCGACAGGCTCCAGAATTGCAGACCGGTAGTTCGACATTTGGCCGCCACAAGAGCGGCCACTACTGGACGTTGCATATGCCGTTGAGGTCGCTTCATGCGCCATGGTTCCAACGAATGTCCAACCCATGTCACGATCGTCGAGGTTGGGCCACGCGACGGGCTCCAGAACGACTCGCGCCACTACTCCACCGAGGCGAAGGTCGCCTTCATCGGGGCGCTCGCCAACGCGGGGCTACCAGTGGTTGAGGCCGCCAGCTTCGTCAGCCCGGCCGCAATCCCCCAACTTGCCGATTCCGACGAGGTGATGCGGCGCCTCAGCCGCAAGGATGGCGTGCGTTATGTCGCACTGATCCCGAACGAGCGCGGCTACGAACGGGCCGTTGGCGCCGGGGTCGATTCGATTGCGCTGTTCGCCTCGGCGACCGAGGAATTCTCGCGGGCCAACCTGCGCGCCTCGATCGACGACACATTCGCGCGCTTCGAGGCCGTCGCCGCCCGTGCCAGAGCCGATCGTTGTTGGATTCGCGGGTACGTCTCGGTTGCATTCACCTGCCCGTACGCTGGCCCGACCGAACCGGAACACGTCCTCAATGTCGCGCGCCGTCTGTTTGACCTCGGCTGCGATGAAATTGCATTGGCCGACACAATCGGGGTTGCCGAGCCGGACGATGTGATTGCTCTGCTGGATGTCGTGCTGCCGGCGATCCCGCGCGAGCGGCTGGCCCTCCACTTCCACGACACCAACGGGCGGGCGCTGGTCAATGTCGACGCCGCACTTGAGTACGGGATCGCGACGTTCGATGGGTCGGCCGGAGGGTTGGGCGGTTGCCCCTTCGCCCCTGGCGCTCCCGGCAACCTCGCCACTGAACTCCTCGTCGAGCATCTCGCGACCCGTGGGATCGAGACTGGCGTCGACGCCAATGCCGTCCGTCACGCCGTCTCTGCTTTGCGGTACGTGTCCACCGTCGTATCGTAGGTGCTGAACTGGCAATTTTGGCCCGGGCGCCCATCCACGAAGGGACACCCATGACCGCTTCAACGGAACCCGGACTGGTCGCCTCGCGTCGGAATTTCATCGCCGGGGCGATGGCCATGGGTCTCTCCGCGACCGCCGCAACCCGGCTCGCCGCAATTGCGCAAATAGACGGCGACCAGGTCGACTTCAACGCCCTCGGCAACGACCGGGTCAGCGGCACATTTCCGTTGACCGAGGATACGGTCACCTTCCACGTCCTGATTCCATCGAACGCCGCCGTCGACAGCTTTGAACTCACGGGCAACGCGTTCACCCGCTGGTACGAGGAGAGAACCAACGTCCACATCGAATGGGAAGTAGTCCCTGCCGAGGACGCCCAAACCGAACTCAACGTCCGCCTCGTCAGTGGCGCCTACCCCGACGTCCTGATGTCGTTCGACCCCTCCCCACCGCTCCAGCAACTGTACGGCAGCCTCGGCATCTTCATTCCCCTGAACGACTCCATCGACCAGCACGCCGTCGAGTTCAATCGCGTCGTCGAGCAATATCCGCGCCTGCTCGACACAATCACCGCAGCCGATGGCGCCATCTACTCGCTTCCCCACATCAACGATTGCATCCACTGTGCGCAGGACCGCAAGTTGTTCATTTATCAACCGTGGCTCGATGCGCTTGGACTGGAAATGCCCACAACGACCGAGGCGTTCCACACCGTGCTGCAAGCCTTCAAGGAACAGGACCCCGGCGCAAATGAACGGGCCGCTGTGTTTCCACTCGCAACCTGCATTGACGGCTGGAACAGCGAGCTCGACCTGACGCTGATGAACTCGTTTGTCTTCAACCCCGGCGAGCCGTACCTGTTCAACCAAGACGGCGTGGTCACTGCGTCGTACATGACCGAGGGCTGGAAACAAGGGACACGCTACATGGCCGCGCTCTTCGCTGAGGGATTGATCGATCCAGATTCGTTCACGCAAACCACCGAGCAACTGATCGCCAAGACCAGCCCCGATGGACCGACCCGGGTTGGGGCCGCGGTTGGCGGATCGTGGGAGGTGTTTGTTGAGTACGACGCCAACGACCCCGCCGCACGCTGGTCGGAGTACACGCTGGCTCCCGCCCTGGCAGGACCTGAAGGTGTTCAAATTTCCGCCTGGAACCCTTACTGGCCGTTCGCCAGCGGCAATTTCATCGTCACCGAAAACTGCGCGAATCCGGAGATCGCCTTCCGCTGGGCCGATGGCCTGTACGATCTCGAAACCTCGATGCGCAGTGTTTACGGGCCACCCGGCGCGAACTGGCGCTGGGCGAATGAGGGCGAAACCGGCATCGATGGCCAACCGGCGATCTGGGCGAGACTTCCAGTCGAGGACGACGATGAAGCGGTTCCGGTCGGCTGGAGCGAGACCGGACCATCGTTCCGCTCAAGCCGGTTGCGGCTCGGCGAATCGCTGGAGAACCTCGATCTCCGCGCCACCAACCTCGACCTGCTCACGGAGGAGGTGCTGGCGCCATTCCGGCAACCGGCCCAGTGGTGGTTGCCGCCGATGTATTTTAATCAGGACCAGGCCGCGGTCGTCGCCAAGATCCAGGCAACGCTGATCCCGTTCGTCAAGGAGTCGCTGGTGCGCTGGATCACCGGCGAAGGGAATATCGATGACGAGTGGGAGGTCTACCTCGGCGAACTCGACGCGATCGGCGTCCAGCCGTATCTCGACGCGCACCAGTCGACCTTCGAGGCGCAGCGAGGCTCGTCCATTGGAGGGCACAAGACCCTCCACTACCCGGTCGATCAAGGCTCTGCCGGATGACGCCGTCTGCTGAAGCCTACCCGGAGGTCACGTCTCGCTTGTTGAAGAAGTAGTACGTGAGGACCACGAATAACGCGGTCCACACACCCAGCACTGCCACCGCCTCCCTGGCTTCGCTGGTCGTGGTGCTTCGTCCACTGATATTCATGTTGAAGAGCTTGATCGAGGAGTATTCGAGACCGAACTCGTGAATCCGGTCGAAGGTGTCGGTCACCAGCCCAAGCATCGCCCAAATCGCCGGTTCGAGAAACCCGACGCCAATCCCTACGGCTATGCCGACGGCATTCGAGCGCGTGATCAACGCCAGGCAAAAAGCAAGCGCCACATACGGCAATTGCGAGATCAACACGCGACCGAACGAAATCACCCACTCGCCCAGCGTCTCATTGCTCACGCCTTCGAAGTTGCCGACGATCGATGACGTCGCCGCCGAAAACCCAACCGTCGCGAGCATCCCGAGCAGGAACAACGCGACCGAATACAGAAACACCGTGATCCACTTGGCGCTCATCAACGCGTCGCGGCCGCTCTGTGTCGGATATGTTACAAGCGCCACAGGCTACCTGCATCGAGCCAGACGTCCGCCGCGATGTCACTCAGAGACACGAGGTTGCTTCGCCGGCGCCCGCATCATCGAGGCCACACTCACTGCGGTCAGGGCCACTCCAACCGCCATCGCCCACGTCAGCACCTCGTCGAAGAGGACCCACGCCATCAGGGCCGTAACTCCTGGCGTCAGGTACATCAGGCTCACCACCTTCGTCGCGGCGCCCCGTCGAATCAATAGGAAGAGGAGCGAGACCGCCCCGAGCGACAGCGCCAGCACAGACCACAGCATCGCCCCGATCAGCGTCGTGGTCCACTCCACCTCGCGCGTTTCCAAAATAAGCGAAACGGGGACCACCAACAGCAACGCCGCCCCGAATTGGATGACACTGCCGATCCGAAGATCGAAGTTCGGCGTGAATCGCTTCTGGTAGAGCGTGCCGAAGGTGATCGAGAGGAGCGCGCCGATCGCCGCCAGCACGCTGGCCACGCCGAGTCCGGAAAAGGCCAGTCGCTCCCAGACCACAAGCGTGACGCCCGCCAAACCGAGCGCAAGACCGAACCATTGCCGTATCCCGATCCACTCGTTGACGACAGCGGCAAACACGGCCGTCAGCACTGGTTGCAATCCGACGATCAACGCCGCCAGTCCGGCCCCCATCCCCAACCGAATCGCCTCGAACACCCCAAGCAGGTACCCGCCTTGGATCAACATGCCCGCCACCGCGATGTGCAACACCTGAGTGCGAGGAGGCCACGAAGCCCGCAAAACCAGCACAACGGGAATCATCAACACCAGCACACCGCCGAACCGCAGCGCCAGGAATGTGGCAGGTTCGGCGTACGGCATGCCGTAGCGGGCGCCGATGAATCCCGTGCTCCAAATCAGCACGAACAGCGGCGCAATTGAATGCGGCAGAATGTCGGCCGCGGTCGCTGTGCGACGAGTATCTGTAGCTTCGGGGATCGTCATTCTGAAGGCGGAGCCGAAGAATCTGGCCCTGCTGGATACGGCGAAGAACTCGACGACGGAGTCGGCGGCACTTCGCCGTCGTCAAACCAGTTCCACGCCAAAACATTCCATCGTGGATTCTGCGCTTCAATACGTGCAATCTTCTTCTGACGTGCCTTGCCCTTGATCGCTTTCTCCCATGCAATCGCATCGTCAATGCGGGGGAACTCGGCGATGTAAACGAGCTTCGTGACGTAGTGCTCCTTGGTGAACCCAGCGTAGAAGAGGGTCTTGTGCTCCCAAACCCTGCGCTCAAGATTACTCGTCACCCCGACATATATTGTTCGAGAAGCGCTGGCCAGGATGTACACGAAGCCGGTCATCACTCTTCACCCATCCTGTCCCATGAGTTCTTGTCGGCCTTGACGCGCATACCGGATAATCGTATTGAGTCCGACTCCGTCGGATGCGCTCCGCGCGGGGATTCTTCGCTTCGCGTCAGAGTGACGGCATTGGAGATGATTGCCAAGTGCGTGCCGGCAGTCGGGCGCCACCCTCACCGCGCGGTTTGCTCCAGGGTCTTGCCGAACAACGCCCGCCAGCTCGGTTTCTGGCCGTAGAGCAGGACACCGATCCGGTAGACGCGGGCCGCGAACAGAATTGCCACCACCAGCGCCGCCGCCAGCAGGCCGACGCTCAGCGCCATTTCCCAGGCAGGAGGAGGGCTGATCACCACTCGCGAAATCATCACGAACGGCGCCGTCAGCGGAAAGATCGAGAGCACCCGCGCGAGCAGGCTGTCCGGTGTCCACATCGTGAAGAACGCCGCGAAGTACCCGACAAACATCACGGTTATCATCGGCGACACCGCCTGGTTCACCTCTTCCTGGCGACTCACCAACGATCCAAGCGCCGCGTACATCGCCGCATAGAGCGTGAAGCCGAGCAGGAAGTAGACCATGAACCAACCGATGCCCTGCACCGACAGCGATCCAAAGTCGATGTTCGGCAGCGCGGAGGAATCTGCCCCCAGTGCTTCGGCGATTGGTTTCTGCAGGGCAAACACCACACCGCCGGTGAGCAACATCGGCGCCAGTTGGGTCAGCCCGGCGAGCCCGATTCCCAGCACCTTTCCGGCAAGCAAGTCGCGCGGTGTCGCCGCATTGATCATGATCTCCATGATCCGCGATGCCTTCTCCTCGACCACACCGGTCGCCACCCAGGCACCGTAGAGCATGATCGTCATGAACATCAGGATCGTAAAGAAGTAGGCGATCCCGACCCTGGCGCCACTCACATCCGTGCCGTTCACCTCACCGGCTGCTTGCCTGCCCTCGATCGTAAACACCGGCGCCGCCGAAGCCGCTTCAAACTCCGCCTGGTCGATGCCGCCGCGCTCGAGCCGATCCTCGAACGAGATGCCCGCCGCCCCGGCATAGAGTTGCTGCGCGGTCGAATCGGAGTCGCCGGAATCGCTGACGTACGTGAATGCGAGGTCCTCGTCGTCCGCTCGCGACACGATCAAGGCGGCGGCGGCGTCCCCTTCGTCGACCTGGGTACGCGCCTCGTCCGCCGTGAGCTCGGTCGCGATCAGCTCGATCGTGTCCCCACCGTTGGCAAACCCGGCAGTTTCGCCGGGAACGATGTACGGCGCAAGGCGCTCGGCAATGTCTGCGCCGGTTCCATCGACGATCAGAACATCGGCCATCGCGACGTCGTCGTCGCTGAAGAGCGCGATCGCCGTGGGCACGCTGGCCCCGATCGCCACGAACAGCACCTGGACGACAGTCGTGATCTGAAAGCTGCGTTGCCTCAAACGAGTCAACCACTCGCGTTTGGCCACCAGGCGCACCCGATTCAAATCCATGTACTACATCTCCCGTATCTCAGGTTCAGCGCAGTCGATCAGGCAGGGACGAGCATTTCATGGTCAACTTCTGACTTCGATTCCTCTGGCATGCCGCGCACCAGGCTCAGAAACACCTCGTTCAACGAGGGATAGCTGATGTCGAAGCGCGAAACCGTGAGATCTCTCCTGATCGCCTCCCGCAACACGGCTTGCGCGGCAGCCTTGTCCGGAACCTTGAGTTCGAAGTGATCCCCGCGATCGCGCGCCACCGTGACGTCGGGAATCTCCTCCAGCCACGCCGCCGGTTCGTGTTCCGCCAACCCGAATCGGACCACTTGCTGTCCCAGGCTCTGTCGCACCGACGACACGTCGCCAGACGTCATCAGCTTGCCGCGATGGATGATTGCCACATCCTGGCAAAGTTCCTGGGCATCGTCGAGTTGATGTGTCGAAAAGATGATCGTCTTTCCGCGCTCCCGCATTTCGAGGAACGCCCGCTTCATTTGCTCGGCATTGACCGGGTCGAGTCCGCTGAACGGCTCGTCGAGAATCAGGACGTCAGGATCGTGCAGAATCGCGGCCAGGAACTGGATTTTCTGCTGGTTGCCCTTGCTCAGTTGCTCGACCAGGCGCTCCCTGTTTTCCGTAATCTCGAGCCGCTCCATCCACTCATCGAAGCGGGCGCTTGCTTCGTGCCGTGTGGCCCCGTAGAGTTGGGCGAGGAACAGCATTTGCTCATCGACACGCATTTTGGGATAGAGACCGCGCTCTTCGGGAAGGTACCCGAAAGCATTGCGCGAAATACTGGTGTTGGACGTGCCGTCCTGGAAAATCGAGCCCGAGTCAGGACGAATGATGTCGAGGATCATCCGCATCGTGGTCGTTTTCCCGGCGCCATTGGTGCCGAGAAACCCGAATATCCGACCGGGGGTGACCGTGAAACTGACATCGTCGACCGCTCGATGAGATCCGTAGGTCTTCGAAACGCTCCTGATCTCCAGACTCATGTTTTCGGTGGCTCCACTTCCCTCAACAGACGCGCTATTGCGCTATTGTGGCGCGATTTGCGACCAAGTGTGGTCCCCATTTGTCACATATCTGCGAACAATGGACAAAGGCGGTATCCTCCGCATGCACGACTGACCACTCGATTCCCAGGATGAGTGCCAATTGCCAGACCGAAAGGACGCATCCGTGACGACCACCAATACGAAAACACTCCCCTGCGGCGCCTGGCCCTCGCCGGTCACGACAGCAATGCTTACCCAGAGCCCACCTGGCCTCCGCGAACCAGGCACCAACGGCGCCGACCTGTTGTGGGTCGAGTCACGGCCTCAGGAACGAGGTCGCCATGTCCTTGTGATGGCGACGCCAGACGGTCAACGCGATCTCACACCAGAACCGTTCAGCGTGCGCAACAGCGTGCACGAGTATGGAGGAGGATCGTGGGCAGCGGAAGGCGACGACGTCGTCTTCTCCAACTTCAGCGACAACCGGCTCTATCGCCTGGACCTGCGCGACGGCGCCCCTTGCCCGATCACCCCCGAAGGAAGCTATCGCTACGCCGACCTCCAACTCGACCGGCAGCGGAACCGGATCCTCGCCGTCCGCGAAGATCACAGCCTGCCCGATCGCGAACCGGTGAACACCATCGTCAGCCTCGACCTGGACGGTCCCAACGACATTGGCGGGTCAATACTCGCTTCCGGCAGCGATTTCGTCTCATCGCCCCGCCTGAGCCGGGATGGTCGCCAGCTCGCCTGGCTCGTGTGGAACCACCCAAACATGCCGTGGGACGAAACAGTGTTGTTGCGGGCAACACTTTTCGACGAAGGCGAGTTGGCTGGAGTCGAGGCGGTTGCCGGCGGACCTGGGCAATCGGTGATCCTCCACGATTGGGACCGGGAAGGACGCCTCCTGTTCGTTTCCGATCGCGACGGCTGGTGGCACATCTACCGCGCCGAAGGTTCGGGCAAGCAAACGCAACTCTCTCACGGCGACGTTGAGCATGGCATCCCACTCTGGCAGTTTGGGGCTTCGACCTGGTGTGAACTTGCCGACGGCACGATCGTCACCGCCTGGACGGTCGATGGCGCCTGGAAAATCGGCACGCTCAAACCCGAAACCGCGGAATTGAGGCCAATTGACTTGCCATTTATCGCCTACTCAGACGTCGTCGCCCATCCGGACGGCAAGCGAGTCGTCGCCAAAGTGGGCACGACCGATGAGCAAGCACAACTCGTCGCAATCGATCCTGAAAACGGTTCATGGGAGGCGGTCAAGCCCGCTGTGGAGTCTCCCCTTGATGCCCGATACATCTCGGTCGCCGAACCGGTCTCCTGGCCGACGCCAGACGGCGCCTTGGCCCATGGGTTCTACTACGCGCCGGTCGACGACGATATTCAGCCTCCCGAGGGTGAACTCCCGCCGTTGATTGTCGAAAGCCACGGCGGTCCAACCAGCGCATCGGCCTCCTCCTTCGATCTCGGCATCCAGTTCTGGACGAGCCGGGGTTTTGCGATCCTCGATGTCAACTACGGCGGCAGCACCGGCTACGGCCGGGCCTATCGCGAGCGGCTCAACGGCACATGGGGTGTTGTCGATGTCGACGACTGTGTTTCGGGAGCGCTCGCCCTGGCCGATCGCGGTTTGGTCGATCGCGAGCGCATGGTCATTCGCGGCAGCAGCGCCGGCGGCTTCACGACGCTGGCGGCACTGGCGTTCCGCGACGTGTTCCGGGCGGGCGCCAGCTACTACGGCATCGGCGATCTCGAGGCCATGGTCCTCGATACCCACAAGTTCGAATCGCGATATCTCGACTCACTGGTCGGTCCCTACCCCGAGGCGATCGAGGTCTATCGCCAGCGCTCGGCGATTCACCATGTGGACAAGCTGAACAGCGCGATGATCCTGCTCCAGGGTCTGGATGACAAGGTTGTGCCGCCCAACCAGGCGATGACGATGGCCGACGCTGTCCGCGCCAAGGGGTTGCCGGTCGCGCTGCTCACGTTCGAGGGCGAGGGGCACGGGTTTCGGATGGCCGAATCGATCGAGCGGGCGCTGGACGCCGAGCTTTCCTTCTACGGCCAGATCTTCGGTTTCACGCCAGCGGACGACATCCCGGTACTCGCGATCGACAACCTCTGAGCCGTCAAGTTCGGCAAGGGGACCTGAAGTCGGACGAGTCTCGCACCCGCCTGCTGTCTACCTTGGCGGGAACTCAATAGATTCCGCCGATCCGCATCCATCGGTACCCGTAGCCGTTCATCCGGACGCGTGGATTCTCCGCATCCAGCGCCTCGTAGCGCCGGTCGCAGAGGAGATCGGTGAGTGTCGTAATTTCCCCTTCATCCAGATCAAGGTCGATTGTATGGTCGGGCTTCTGCGTATTCTTCATCGATCAAGTTGTCTCGCTGCATCAGCTATCGAGCGAATCCACACGTTGGCGAGTATGGCGCCTATTCAGCGATCGCTTTGAAAAGAGCGTCGCGGGCATCGGTGTAAAAGAGGACTGATTGTCTGACGGCCATTTCGTCCGATAGCTCGTTCAGTTGGCGGCGGGCCGAGA
>JACCUV010000393.1 GCA_013698495.1 Chloroflexia bacterium | reverse complement strand
CTTCGAACTTAATCTTTCGATGGATGGACAAATCTTCACCCCGGTGCTCTTTGGCGAACTCTCCGCGCGGCCTGGGGAACAGGCTTTCGCGCTCGATGAGCCGGTCGAGGCGCGCTTCGCTCGCTTGCGGGTGCTCTCGTCCCAATCGCCGATTGCGAGCACGGTCTCGATTGGCGAGTGGAAGGTTGTTGCCGATCCGTCCTGGATTTCTCCGGGCGACGTCTTCAACCTCGCCGACCCCGCACTTGGGGGCCACGTCGTCGATATCCAGCCAACCCTCGGTGATTCCACGGCGGCGCAGTTGTTGCTGACCCCGGACGGAGTGCGCCAGACCGTCGAGACGCCGGCAGGGGCAACAGTTTCATGGATCGTCGGCTTCCATCACGATCGCGCCGCCCGAATAGCCAGTCTGAGATGGATTGACCCGCCTGACAGCCTGCCGGAGACGCGCTTCGATACCGTAGCGATCGAGGTCAGCGCCACCAGCCCGATCGGGCCGTGGATATCAATCGGCGAGTTCACGCTGGAGCGCGACTTGACTGGCAGGGCAACCATCGCCTTTGACGAGCCGGTGTGGGCGCGGTTCGTTCGAGTCACCGGCGTCCTGGATGTGACCGAAGCAACGGGAACGCCGGTTCCGGGAAGCGAATTCGTCGACCAGGAGCTTCCTGAGCAAGTCCTGATTTTCGAGGCGCCTGCCGGCTACGGGTACCGCTCGATCCTCGGCGAGTGGGGAACGCACAACACCGACGCCATCTTCGAGAGTCTGGTCGAGCCGGACCCCGTGACCCTCGATGACGACGCCGGAAACACCGCCGAAACGGCGACCGTCCTCCCGCTCGGCGCCACCCGAACCGACTCCGCGGCCGTGGAAACCGACGACGACTGGTACCAGGTCGAGATTCCTCCAGGCGATGGGACGCTCGCGATCAGCTTGAGCGGCATTCCCGCGCTTGGCGTGATCGCGACGCTCTTCGACGAAGCTGGCGCTGAAATTGGGCTCGACACCACTCCTCAATCGCCGAACACTGTCGAGTTGACCGGAGCGGTAGAGCCGGGCGCGACTTACCGCCTGCGCGTCACCCAGCCACCGACCTCGGTGATATTCGCGTTTGACACCAGCCTTAGCATTGGCACGCTGGAACCGACGGTGTACCAGGGACTAACCCGGTTTGCCGGGGATGTTCTCCAGGGGCGGGAGGCCGTGAACATCCTGCCATTCGGCGAGCAGCAGTTGCTCGCCGAATGGGTCGATGAGCCGTATTTCCTGCAGGCCACGATCGCCAATTACCCGCGCACGAGCGCGTCGAGCGATGCCGAAGGCGCGATCGTAGCCTCGAACGAAGCGCTCCTCGAACGGCAGGGCAATCGCGCAATCATCCTCATCACCGACGCCGAGAATAGCCCGACACTTGACACAATGACGGCGCTCTGGCCCGGATTGGCCGCCACCGCCCCGCGCATCTTCGCGGTCAACATCTCGGGGAGTGAAAGCGCGCCTCTGGGTCAGGACCTGATGCAGGACTGGTCGCTAGTCAACAGTGGTCTTTACACCTACGTTCGCGATCAGGGCGAAATGGATATCGCTTTCGACCGCGCCGCCACCGAACTGCGACGTCCCTCGATCTACATGATCTCCGCCCAAACTGCGCCGCCCCAGCCAACACCGACACCTGAGCCGACCCCCACGCCGGAGCCCACGCCGACGCCAGTCGCTGATGGTTCGCTTCAGGTTCTCGCTCCGCCGCCGGTAATTGGGCAACCGTCCGCACTTCCGGCTTCGCAAACCGGCAACGTCGCGATTGTCCTCGACACATCGGGCAGCATGCTTCAGGGTCTGGAATCGAGCACGCGCGCCGAGATCGCGAAGTCGGCCCTGATCGACCTCGTCGCCAACACGATTCCCGCCGGGACCAATGTCTCGCTGCGGACCTTCGGCGACACCCCGGATTCGTGCGAAACGATCCTGACGGCGCCAGCGGCGCCGCTCGATCCCGCCGCGATGGGTGAGATCATTGCCACCCTGCCGATCGTGAATCTCGTGCGCACGCCGATCGGCGCCTCGCTGGAAGCCGTCGCCGGTGATCTGGGGACGGAGCCGGGACCGAAGATCGTGGTGCTGGTGACCGATGGCGAGGAAACGTGCGAGGGCGATCCCGCCGCCGCGATCGAAGCGCTTGTCGCCAGCGGGATCGATGTGCGGGTCAACATTGTCGGTTTCGCGATCGACGATCCGACCCTGGCGGCGACGTTCACGGAGTGGGCCGAACTCGGCAATGGTCAGTACATCGATGCCGGGAATGCGGCGGAACTGAATCGGGCCGTGGCCCAGGCGGTGGCGTCGACGTTCGACGTGATCGACACCACTGGCGCGGTCGTCGCCAGTGGGCAGGTTGGAGCCGACGCGATCGACCTGCCGCCAGGCACGTACCAGGTCGTGATCCGAAGTTCACCTGAAATCGCGATCGACAACGTGACCGT
>JACCUV010000390.1 GCA_013698495.1 Chloroflexia bacterium | reverse complement strand
AAGCCCGCTACCAAGTGGCGGCAGGCTTCTCGTCGTCGAGATTCTGGTAGTGAGCGAGGGCTACACTTCCGCGCGTCCCACCACGCGCCGGACTCCGATTGCGGCCAGCCCCAGCACCGCCATCGCGAGCACCGAAGCCGTCAGCAGGAGACCGGCTGAACCGTTGCCGTCTCCGGTTCCCGTGTCAGGAAGCGCTGAAACGGTCTGATCCGTGTCCTCGGGTGCTTGTGTGGGGACCAAGGTGGGCTCAACTTCCTCCAGCACCTCGGTCGGGACCACCGTTGGTTCTTCTGGCGGAATCTGTTCGACCGGCAAGAGCAGGAACGACGCGGTCTGCGGTTCTCCCGAAGTCGGGTCGAGCATCGCCTGACCCGGATTCGGCTCGGCCATGAACCCTTCAGGCACGGTGCGCTCGTCGATCAGGACATCCACCGAGTCGACCAGCGGAATCTCGATCGCGCAATCGCCCGGGGCCACGTCGCCGGTGACGCACGTGCCCAGGACATCCCCGGTTACGGTGTCGCTGATCTCAAGACCGATACCGTCGGCCGGCTCGACCGCTTCGGGGAGCTCAGTGCAACCCGCGGCTACGCAGAGCAGGATCGACGTGGTGAGGGTGGTCGTTTCCGGCTCAGGCTCAACTGGAAAGAGCAGGAACGGCGCCGTCAGCGGCTCGCCAGAACTCGCATCGAGCAACAGACCCGGCGGATTGCTCTCGACAGCGAATCCCTCGGGCACGGTTGTCGCATCCAGCAACACAAACAACGATTCGATCCGCGGGACTTCGATCGCGCATGCGCCCGGTTCGAGTTCTCCGGTCACGCACGATCCCAAATCAACGCCTGTGCCGACGCCATCGGCGGTCGAGTCGTCGCTGAAGTCGATCCTGACTCCATCGGCCGGCGCCACCGCCTCGGGCAGTTCCGTGCAACCCACATCGATGCAGAGATTGACGTTGACAGTGACAACTGTGGTTTCGGGTTCCACACCGTCCTGCGCGGCCATGCCTGGCGAAAACGCGCCAAGTCCGACGAGCATCAGCATTCCGGTCAGCATCAACCGTAGATGCCGAAAGCGAGTATTCTGCTGAACCATGAAACGGTTCTCCTCAATGTCGATGCGCTCGTATCCCTCGCTCGATGGGGTTCACACTTCCCGGACCGGGCTGGTTTGGCGACCTTCGCCTGATCGGCAACGACTCCGCCCCTTCCAACGCACCCTGTTCCCGATCGGTTTCACCCGGGGGTTGGTTCGCCTTCTCGATGCAGTGGGACTGTGTCAACCATCCAACTCTGGTTGACACGCCACCCGACCGTCACTCTGGTCATGAGCCTGCCGAAGGAAGAATGACGAGTTGGTAGGGCAGCATTGTGGGGTTGACAATCCAATGGTTTGGAAAACTGATCGCCCGTTTCGATCGCTCAACGTTGCCAGAGGAGTCGCATGTGTTCGGCGGTTTCGGCATCGGCCGGGAAGAAGCTTTCGATCGCCAGCTCGTCCAGCGTGACATCGACCGGGGTGCCAAAGACGGTCGTGGTCGTGATGAAATTGACCACGCCGATGTCGCTCTGGAGCTGAAACGGGACGACGATTGCCTGGCTGGAGACGTGTCGTGGCGGCAGCGACTGCATTGCCGGATACGACAGAAGTTCGTCCCGCAGCGTTTCCAGTTTCGGATCGCAGGTGAGATGGATTTCGTGTTGCAAACGCTCGATCATGTGGGGAAACAACGTCGCGCGATTGAGAATCCGCGGAGCCAGCCCATCCGGATGAAAACAGATTCGCAGCACATTGGCCGGGGGACTCAGGAGTTCCGCGGGGACACTGGTCAGCAATCGCTCAACCGGTTGGTTCGCCGCCAGCAAGGTCCAATAGCGGTCGATCGCGAGGGCGGGGTACGGCTCGTGTCCCTTGAGGACTAGTGCAACTGCCTCCCTGGCTGCCGCCAGGGCGGGATCGCTCAACGGACGCTCGGGAAAAACCGGCGCAAATCCTCCCGCAAGCAACATCGCGTTTCGCTCTCGCAACGGCACATCGAGCGAATCGGCGAGGCGCAGCAGGAGATCGCGGCTCGGATGCGAGCGCCCGGTTTCGAGGAAACTCAGGTGCCGCGCCGACACCTGCGCCTCAAGAGCCAGATCGAGCTGACTGAAATGTCGCCTCCGTCGCCAGTCCCGCAGGACATCGCCAACGGTTCGTTCCACGATGCTCATGCACGCAATGATAGCGAAAGTGTTAGAGGAGTTCACCTACCTTCCAGGTAGTTGTCTCCATGACGCTGGGACAACACACTGGAATTCAGGAGCGAAACTGGCAGGTCGCCAACCGGCCGCGCAATGCACCTCGGGAGACGCCCGCCATGTCCCTGTTCAATCGACTGAGCGTGCGCGCGATACTCGTCATCGACGCTGTTGCGAGCGGGGCCATCGCCCTGCTGCTCCTGATTGGCGCCGGGGCACTCGATTCCGCGTTCGACTTGCCGGCCGCGTTCCTGCGCGGAACCGGACTGGTCCTCGTGCCCTGGGTTGTGTCGTTGCTGGCGATCGCGTCCCGAAAGACGATGAATCGAAATGCGATATGGGTTGTGGTCGCAGTCAACACGGGCTGGGTTGCGGGAGGCGCGATACTGCCGATTGTTGATTGGATTGAGCCGAATGCCCTTGGCGTCACGTTCATCATCGTCCAGGCGGTCGCCGTGGCACTATTCACCTGGTTGCAAATCGTAAAGGTGGTCGAGG
>JACCUV010000389.1 GCA_013698495.1 Chloroflexia bacterium | reverse complement strand
GAAGTGGCCGGCGCCATCGACGGATTCACCGAGTGGCGACAACAGCTCGAAAGCATCGACATCAACGCGGTTTCGGAGGTTACAGGCGTCCATGCCCAAAAGATCACGGACGCCGCGATCCTGTTCGTCACCAGTCAATTGGAAGCTCCCACCACGACACCTGAAAACGGCCACCCGCCGGGCGCGATTTTCCATACCGTCGCTCACCAAACTACCGATGCTCCCTACGGCGATGCCGCGAGCGTCGCGCTCGCCTGCGCCAACCTGACGATGCTCACCGGCAACCTCGGACGCGCCGGAGGCGGGATCGCCTCGATGCGCGGTCCCGCCAACTACCAGGGCGCAACTGACATGGGCGCCTCGCCCTCAGTGCTTCCCGGCGGAGACTCGATCACGGACGGCGCTGCTCGTAATCGATTCGAGCAGGCCTGGTCGACTCGTTCCGCAACCGGTCTTGTGTCGCTCCCAACCACTGCCGGAGTTGGCCTCGCCGATCTTCCACGCGCGATCGAAGCCGGCGAAATCACGGCCCTTTGGCTCGAAGCTGGACTTCGAACTCGGGAGTCAGTTATCGACGAAAAACTCTTCGAGGCCTTGATGAAACTTGATTACCTCGTTGTTGTCGATGCCTACAACTCGCCATTCGCCGGGATCGCCAATGTCGTCTTGCCGTTGGCGCTCAATCTCGAAAAGGACGGCACGTTCACCAGTTTCGATCGAACTGTGCAGCGCGTGCGCGCCGCTGCTCCCGCCCTCGGTGAGGCGCATTCGAGTACCGAAATCATTGGCGCCGTCGCCGATCGACTCGGATACACGTTCCCCAAGGGACACGCCAGTCAGGTCATGACCGAAATCTCGACGCTCGTTTCCGGCTACTCCGGCGTCACCTATGCCCGCCTCGAACGTGGCGGAATTGTGACCCCGGTCGAACGCTTCGGGGAAGGCGGCGCCACGATCCTGACCAACGGAGTCGGACCGCTGCAACCGAAGATGGTGAACTACCAGGCCCGAACCTAACGCGTTTTCAAGAGGAAGAGGGCATTCCATGCTCGACGAAGTCAAGGGATTCGGCGTCACACTTAAGCGACTTGTTGTGCCGAAGGTTGTTACGGAATACCCGGAGGTCAGGCGCCCGATGGCTCCTCGCTTCCGTGGTCTGCCATCGCTCCGCGCCGATCCGGACACCGGTAAGGCGCTCTGCGTCGCTTGCGGACTCTGCGCCCGCATCTGCCCGACCTCCTGCCTCGAAATGCACGTCGTTCCTTCCGAGGAAGGCGACCGCGAACTCGGAGAGTTCATCCTCAAAGCCGGACGTTGCATGTTCTGCGGACTCTGCTCGCAGGTTTGCCCGGTCGACGCCATCACCATGAGCCAGGAATACGAGCTCTCCGTGCTCGAACGCGACGGTCTCGTCTATACCAAGACCGAGTTGGCGACACTCGGCGCCCAATTACCGGTCTGGTGGGACTCGGGTGTCGGTCCCGAGAACCAGCAAACCAACGCCCCAAACCGCTACGACCGCTTCAAGGACCACGCCTCGAAGCTGTATTAGGTCGTACAGTCCAACTTCCCTTCACCGGATCTCGTAGTAACCGTGTTGGATGTCAAGCGGGATCGGGTAGAAAGTGCTTTTGTCCGACCCGCGTTTGCTGCCAGGTGATCCAGCCGCAACCATCAATGTAGACCGCGTTCATGATTTTGTCTTGGCCAACCGCGAATGTCTCCGGACGAGGTGTCTGTTGGATTGTCCGAGCATTCATTCACTCCAACATGCCAAAGGACTTTCCATGACGACCGAATACCCACTGTACATCGACGGCGAATTCGTCCAATCGGGCCAACCGCTCACCGTCACCAACCCCTTCGACGGCACACCCGCTGGCTCCACCTGGCTGGCCAGCGCCGATGATCTCGAACGCGCCATCGTCGCCGCCCAAACCGCGTTCAGGACGTTCGGCACAACCCCTGTCTTCGATCGCGTCGACCTCCTCAAGCAGTTAGCCGCCAAACTCAAGGAGCGACGGCTCGATGTGATCGACCTCATCGTCCGCGAGGCCGGCAAACCTGTCGGCGAGGCGACAGTCGAGGTCGACCGCGGCGTGTTCACGATCGAAACCGCCGCCGAGGAAGCGAAGCGAATTCAGGGCGACGTGATTCCACTGGACCTGCTGCCCTCCTCGAAAGGACGCTTCGGGATCGTCCGTCGCTACCCGATCGGACCGATCGCCGGCATCTCCCCCTTCAACTTCCCGCTCAACCTCGCCCTCCACAAGGTCGCTCCCGCGATCGCCTCGGGCAATACGATCGTACTCAAGCCGCCCACCCTCGCTCCGCTGACGATGCTCCTGATCGCTCAACTGGCCGACGAAATAGGTCTGCCCAAGGGCGTGCTCAACGTGTTGCCAATGGATCGCTCGACCGGCGACAAGCTCGTCGAGGACGACCGTTTCAAACTGCTGTCGTTCACGGGCTCCCCTGATGTCGGTTGGGACATGAAGCGGCGGGCCGGGGTGAAACCTGTTGTGCTTGAGTTGGGCGGCAACGCCGGCGTCCTGGTCGACGATGACGCCGATCTTGACTTCGCGGTCTCGCGGATCCGGATGGGCGCATTCGCATACGCTGGGCAGGTCTGCATCTCGGTCCAGCGCGTTTTCATCCATGAGGCGGTTTTCGACACTGTCCGCGACCAAATCGTCGACGCCTCGTCGAAATTGCGAATGGGCGATCCCGCCAATCCCGCCACCGAACTCGGCCCGATGATCGACGACAAGGCCGCCGCGCGCACTGAGTCATGGATCGCGGATGCCGTTCGCGAGGGCGCAACGATCCTCACCGGCGGCAAGGCGCAGGGCCGCTTCTTCGAACCGACCGTGATCGAAAACGCCAACCCCCGCAGTTTCGTTTGCTCGCGGGAAGCATTTGCCCCTCTTGTTACGCTCTTCCCGGTGGAGTCGTTCGGCGAAGGAATCGTGCGACTCAACGACTCCGAGTACGGTCTCCAGGCCGGAGTCTTCACCAACCGGCTCGAAAACGCGCTGACCGCGTTCGAGCGCATCGAAGCTGGCGGCGTCATCATCAACGATGTCCCGACCTACCGCATCGATCACATGCCGTACGGTGGCGTGAAGTCATCGGGTCTCAGTCGCGAAGGCATTCGCTACGCGATTGAGGACATGACCGAACCGCGCCTCATGGTCATCAACCGCCTCGACAGCCAACGCCTCCCCGAATAGGCATCGCCGGTATTGGCCTCCCGAGGAACGAGGGACCATGCCGGCCAACGGTCTTGTGCCGGCCAGCGGTCTTCGGTCGACCATGGTGCATGTGGACAATCACCCTACCTCGCAACCAACCCCTTCAACGTCGCGATGTTTCGTCGATCGTTCTCCCCCGCATTGTCCTTCTCGGTTTCGAGAATCCCCGGTATCCCGTCCAGGCGGGGATCGTTCACGAACTGGCGAAATCCTTCGAGTCCAATCTCGCCGTCGCCGATGTGATCGTGACGATCCTTGTTGCTTCCGAACGGCTGCTTCGAGTCGTTGAGGTGAATCACCTTCAGCCGATCCAGCCCAATCACACTTTCGAACTGCGCCATCGTCGCCGCATACTGTTCGGGAGTGCGGTAGTCGTAGCCCGCGGCGAAAATGTGACAGGTATCGAGGCAAACCCCTACGCGCGACTTGTCGTCAACCAGGTCGATGATCGCCGCGATCTCCTCGAATGTGCGACCGAGGGTGGTCCCCTGACCAGCTGTGGTTTCCAGAAGCGTCACCGTCTTGCTCTCCGGCATCGAGGCATGAATTTCGTTGAGCGACCGCCCGAATTGTGCGATCCCGGCTTCGACGCCACTGCCCGTGTGCGCGCCAGGATGCGTAACCAGATGCGGGATACCGAGGATATCGCAGCGGTCGAGTTCATCCGCGAACGCGGGAATCGATTTCCCGAGGATGTCTGGCTTCGGTGAAGCGAGGTTGATCAGATAGGAGTCGTGAACGACCAGTTTGGTAATACCGGTCCGCGCCACTTCTTCGTGAAATCGCTGAACCGTTTCCGGATCGAGCGGGCTGGCCTGCCACTGCCGTTCGTTCTTCGAAAACAGTTGAAGCGATTCCAGACTCAGTTCTTCGCCACGGGCCAGCGCCTTGTCCACCCCGCCCGATGCCGACATGTGCGATCCAAATGCCAGGGTCATGCTTGCGTACTCCCATCTGTTTGATTGGCCGCGATCAACTTCTCCAGTTGCCTGGGATTGTGTCCCAACACCACCCCACCGTCGCCGATCACCATCGGCCGCCGCAACAAGGTCGGCTCCTCGACCATCAGCTCGATCAGGTTGTCGTCGCTCATCGGTTCGATTTCTGCGCCACGTTCCTTAGAGCGGATCGCGAAATGGTTGACGCCTACCGTCTTGGTAGGGCTGCGGAGCTTGCTCCGCCCGTCTTCCGCCAAGATCGTTAACCTTTATGACACCCGCTCTAGTACACGCGACTCCGCGTCGACAGCACGTCCCGCGCCGAAAACCCGGCGGTCACAAGAATCGATTTCAACTCCGCGACGGTGAGTCGACTCCTGAAGAAGTCCCGCACCTCATAGTCGACCCCGGATTGTTTCAGCGCTTCTTCGGTCTTGCCGCGGGATGTGCACGATGAAGACACAAACGCCCTGATCACGATCGTCCTCTCCCCCAACCATTGCCCGAATGACGGTGTTCATGGTCGCACACCTATTGAGGTGACGGCGTCGAGTACCTCAAAGTGCACGTGATACACTCAATGCGCCTGAGCGGGATCGGATCGGCACGGATGGAGTTTTCAGCACTTGAATCACTTGCCACCTGCCGAATCTCTCGATCA
>JACCUV010000373.1 GCA_013698495.1 Chloroflexia bacterium | reverse complement strand
ACCCTCGCTCGTCAGCCCGACGAGCACCAATGGCCCGCTCCCGTCGGCTTGGGGAATCTCGGCAAACGCCGTAAAGTCCCACCCGGGTTCGATGCTGGCGAGGGGCGACCAGGTCAGTCCGCCGTCAAACGACGACTGCAGGCCCGCGCACGAGCTTGCCAGCGCGATCGCGGGTTCAGCCCAGATCGCGATCGGGCGATAATCGAGGGAGCCTGGAACCGGCGTCCAGGTCTGGCCGCCATCATCGCTCCGGTGCAGCGAAGTTCCTGGCCCACCGAGCATGCAGTGCGAGTGATCACCAGCCAGCAACAATGCCGCTCCATCGCCGGTCGCGGCGATGTGGCCGGAGGGTGGGACTGGACCGATCGTCGACCAGCCCGCTCCGTCATTCGCGTACAATCCGCTCGCTCCGGCGATTACCAGCGAATCGTCACCGGGATGAGTCGTGACGATCCGCGTGGCGGTGTCGCCGTCGACGACGATCGGACCGGCCGACGCCTGCGTCGTGTAACCGTCCTGTACAAGCGCCACGACCAAAGTCAAGACCATGAAGAGAACGCTCGCGATCACGTTGGGCTCCTCTACGACGACGGCATGTACGTTCAGGCACTATAGTACCTGACCACATCAACCCGTTGGATGCATCCGGGACGCCCGATTCACCAACAGGAGGTCGGTCAGGGTGAGCGCGAGCATCGCCTCGACGACCGGGACAGCACGCGGCACGACGCATGGATCGTGCCGACCCTCGATCACAAGTTTCCGCGGCTGGAGATCGACATCGACCGTGTCCTGCTCGCGCGAGATTGATGACGTTGGTTTCAGCGCGACGCGGACGACGATGTCCTCTCCAGTCGACAAACCGCCAAGTGTCCCGCCGGCGTGATTCGAGGTCGTGCGGATCCGGCCATCCTCAACGACGAACGGGTCATTCGATCGGGAGCCTCGCTCCCGGGCCAACCGGAAACCACCGCCGATCTCGACGCCTTTGGTCGCCGGAATGCTGAGCATCGCTTGCCCGATCAGACCGTCCAGCTTGTCGAAGGTCGGTTCGCCGAGTCCCGGCGGAACGCCGGTAGCGCGCACCTCCACGATGCCGCCAATGCTGTCGCGATCTTTCCTGACGCGCACAATCGCTTCCACCATCTTCGCGGCAGCGACCGGGTCGGGACAGCGAACGATGTTCTGCTCGATCTGGTCGCGGTCGAACGTCTCCATCTCGATCCCGCCGATTTCGGCGGCGTAGCCGAACACGTCGACCCCGAATTCAGCGAGAATCTTCCTGGCGATCGCCCCGGCGGCAACCCGTCCCCACGTTTCGCGCGACGACGATCGTCCTCCGCCGCGATGGTCGCGGTGACCGTACTTTGCCCAGTATGTAAAGTCGGCGTGCCCCGGCCGGAAGACATCGCGGAGATTATCGTAGTTTTTCGAGCGCTGATCGCTGTTGTGCGTGAGCAGGGAGATCGGCGCCCCGGTCGTGATCCCTTCAAAGACGCCGGAAAGCAGCTCCACACGGTCCGATTCATCGCGGGTCGAGGTCACGATCGATTGCCCAACGCGCCGCCGATCCAGATCTTTCTGGATGTCTTCAAGTTCGATTCTCAGTCCGGCCGGGCAGCCCTCGATCACGACTCCCAGCGCGGGGCCGTGAGACTCTCCCCAGGTTGTCAGTTTGAATAGTCGCCCGAAGCTGGAAGACATGATGAGTTTCGATCTCCCGAAGACGATGTTTGCGCTTCGTCGGTCGCCATTCCGGCATACACCCGCGATTCGTCGAAAGGCGCGACAAAAATCGAATAGTCGTCAACCGGGGTGCGGACAAAGCCGGTTTGCTGATAGAGGCTGCGAGACCGTGGGTTGTTCCCTTGGGTGCTCAATACAACCTCGCGACATCCTTGCCGCACCATCGAGCGCACCGCAAAAAGCAGTGTCGCACGTCCCAGTCCCAAACCCTGCAGCGTAGGATGGGTCGCGATCCGATCGAGATGCGCCCACCGCCAGTACCGGGTCGTCCCGGAATAGGTGACGACCTTGTTGTTGCGGAGACCGGCCCAGAGCTCGACGTCTGGAATGGCAAGGTACGCGTCGAACTCATCGGGACTGTTCCACCAAAACCAGGGGAACGTCGCCCGATCCAGATCCTGAACTTCGCAAAAGAGCGCGGGATCGGATCCGTCGATTCGGACGAACTCGAGCTCATCCGGGATTTTAGCCGACGCCAGGGTCGCCGGTCGCCGGTGTTCGAAGGTGACGATGTCCTCGAAGCGGCGGAATCCGTGACGCTCATAGAAAGCGGGACTCCGGGTTTCGCTCAGGTCGACCATCACAAATCCTGCCGCGCCCTGAAGTTGAGCCTGCGCCAAGGCCGCCCGCAAGAGCGCATCTTCATTCCCGAAGGCGCCTGAGGTGTGGACGGTCAGGAGTTCGCGTCGATGCCGCCACGGCGTGACCACCATGAACTCGCCAGTTGCCGGAATCCAGAACGAAGCGCCGGGCCGCAGCCGGAGGATGTCGCTGGCATGAGCTGGCGTCAATCGAGGATGTCGATCCAGGCGCAACTCCTTTACATCGTCAGGCCAGAGTTGACGAGGTTCGTCGATCGACTTGCAATCAACAATCCGTCCTGGTCTCTCGATGCCCCCAATCATGCGAGACCCTGGATCGTTTCGAGACCGACGATGCCCATCGGCGTCACGTCCACTCCTCCCAAACCCTCGCGGAGGAGCGTGAAACCTGTGGGGTGATAGAGCGGAATCAACGCCGCGTCATCGATCAGCAACTGGTTGGCAAGGTCGAATAGCGCGATGCGTTCCGAGCGGTCGCTGGTTCGAGCGGCGTTCAGCAGCTCATCCAGTTCGTCGTTCCAGTAGCCCGTGTAATTGTCGGGGCTGGATGACCCGAACAGCATCTCAATCATGCTCTCGGGATCGGGATAGTCGGCTCCCCAATACAACGAATACGCCGGAAACCTCCTTTCGGCCAGACCATTGAGGAAATCGAGCCATGGAACCTGGACCGCCTCGATCCGCAGCCCCAGCGACTGGCTCGCAACATCCCGGATCGACTCCACGAATGCAATATCCGCTGCATAAATCGAGATTGGAGGAACCTGTTCGGCACTTCCGTAGCGCGAAAGGCGCAGTTCCTCGCGGGCGGATGCGACATCGTGCGGTGGATATTGGTTGGGCCACTGCCGATTGAACATGCCGGGCGGCACGATTCCCGACGCCGTGGCGACAGCGCCATTGTATGTCGCTTCGGCTACGAACTCGCGAGGAAACACGCGTTGCAACGCCTTGCGCACGTGGGCGTCGTCGAGCGGTGCGACCGCGTTGCCGAGCGCGATAAATACGGTTGCAAACAACGAGGTCTCGATCAGCGCGCCGTACTGCACCCCGCTCGCGGGGTCGACGATCAGCTCCACAATCTCGGCCGGTACGTCTTCAACGAGATCGATTTCCCCTGCCTGGAACAGGTTGATGGGCTGGCTGGCCGACGTCCCGAGTCGCATCGCGATCGATTCAACCTGGGCCCTCCCTTCCCACCAGGAGTCGGCGGCGACCAGGGCAAGCGAGTTTCCAGGTTCCCAGGACGCGACCGAAAATGGTCCACTGCCGTTTGGCAGCACCCACCAATCCGGATTGGCGCGAACCTGTTGGGCATCGACAATTGACGCCGGAGCGCTTGCGAGTTTCATGAGGAATGTCGGCGAATGCCGTGTCAATGAAATCGCGACCGACCGGTCGCCAACAATCGCGATGCCAGAGAGCGACTCCGCGGCGCCGCTCAGCACGTCGTCGGCGCCGGCGATGTCGCGAAGGTACGTGGCGCCTGCGAGTCCATCGCGAAAACCGCCCGCCGTCTGTGGGTCAAGGGCACGGGTCAGCGAGAACTGAACGTCTTCCGGTGTGACCACGCGGCCATCGTGAAAACGTGCCGATTCCCGGATCGAAAGCGTATAGGTCAGGCCATCGCTCGAAACGTCGACTGTCGCGGCCAACGCCAACTCCGGTTGAAGGTCTGGATCGAGGGAAACCAACCCCCGATAGATTTGGCGGATCAGGAAGTTGGTGGGAAGATCGCGGGATAGGGCAGGGTCGAGGCTGGCCGGTCCGGTGGTCGAACCCGCGAGTCGCAAGCCATCGGCGGCTTGCCACCTTCGGGACTGGTCTTGCCGACGCGCGCGCGCACTGTCTCCAGCTCCGAGAGTTGGGACCAAACCGACGAACGGCGCCTTCGAAAGTGTTCGTCGCGAGAATCGTTTTCGCGTATCCATGAATAGCTGCCCAATGTGCATAGGTCGTGCGATCGACCCAGATCGATGATGTGGTCGTCGTACAATACAGTCGACAACCACGATTTCCCCGGTGAGTATGATCCCACACCACACGCCAGGCCGAGTCAATGCCGTGTCTATTCCCATCTTCCCACTGAACTCGGTGCTGTTTCCGGGCGTTCCGATGCCATTGCGGATTTTCGAGGAGCGCTACCTCAGGATGCTGGCCGAACGAACGACCGTCGACCCAATTTTCGGCATATCGTTGATCCTGAGCGGGGCCGAAACCAATAGTGAGCCAACGTTTCACCAGATGGGAACCACGGTGCGGCTGGTGGCCCTCAATGCAGTGAGTTCCAGGCTGGTGGACGTCGTGGTCGTGGGTCATCGCCGGGTGCGCGCAGTCAACGAAAACTGGAACCGCGGCTACGCCATGGCCGACGTGGAGGATCTGCCTGACCTCGTATCCGATTCCGGAATTGGTTCTGAGCTGGTGACGGCTGCGCACGCCGCCTATGAAACGTACCTGAAGGGTGTGGCGAGAACGATCGGCATGCAATATGACAAGCCAGAGCTAGGGTCCATTCCCGAGACTGCCAGTTTCGACATCGCCTCGCGATTGCCGCTGGATACCTGGGAGCAGCAGGAACTCCTCGAGAACACCGATCCGATCTCTCGCTTGCAACGAGTCGCGTCCCTCCTGCGCCGGGA
>JACCUV010000308.1 GCA_013698495.1 Chloroflexia bacterium | reverse complement strand
GAAACAATGCGCAAGATGTGTCGACGTCGATCGGACGAAATCCCCGCTCCGTGCGCAATCCAGGAGCGAAGAGCGGATCCTGGTCAATTGCTCCATCGGGAACTCTGCCGAGTTGCCCCCACCGGGCTCCATGAGCGTAGCCGATCAGTTGATGCCCACCGCAGATGCCTAGAATCGGCGCGGGAGCCGCCCGAATCGTCTCCAGCAAGCCCGCCAGCGAGGTAAAGTCGTACTCGATCCAATCGGCGGTGTTGCCGCTGACGACGATTGCACTCGGATTCAGGAATCGGATCTGGCCGATAGTGACATCCATGTAGTGAACCAGGTCGCACTCCTCACCGGATGCCGCGGCAAGCCGGTTTCGGGCCGCATCGAGTCGTGTTCTGTGGGACACACCCGCGACAAGGTCTGTTGCCACACGGCTGTGTTCGATATCGACGTAGATAATGCTCATTGGGTTGCTCGCAACGTCGAATACTGGTAAACGTGCCGCACTGTCTAGCGCCTTTCTGGTTCTGTACGACACTGTTTTGCCCAGACCACTTCAAGACTTGGGAGACTGCGCGTCCGTGTAGCGTACAATACCGGATAATAGTTCAAACTTCTCTTGAATAGCGGATTCACGGCGGGACATTCCTGAGGAATGTCGTCGCGGCGGGTGGGCGATTCCTTGATCACACTTGAGCATGTCTCCAAGAACTTCGAGTCCAGTTCCCAATCGATCCAGGCCGTCGACGATGTCAGCTTCGAAGTGGATGTGGGAGCGCTGCATGTCCTGATCGGTCCGTCCGGTTCGGGCAAGACCACCACGATGCGGATGATCAACCGCCTGGAATCGATCAGCGACGGCACGATTACGATCGATGGCCGGGATGTTCGCGACATGGATGTGGTGGATTTGCGGCGCAGTATTGGGTACGTGATCCAGCAGGGCGGACTGTTCCCGCATTTCACCGTTGCCGAGAACGTCGCGGTCGTGCCGCGATTGCTCGGCTGGTCGCGCACCAGGAGGCGAGAGCGAGCGGAGGAGTTGCTCGCGCTGGTCGGGCTGCCTCCCGAACAGTTCGCCGATCGATTTCCGCGCCAGCTTTCGGGAGGGCAACAGCAGCGTGTCGGCGTGGCGCGAGCGCTCGCCGCCGATCCGCCGATCATTTTGATGGATGAGCCTTTCGGAGCAGTCGATCCGATCACCCGCAAGCAGTTGCAGCGGGAATTGCGTCGGATCCAGTCCGAGGTCCAGAAGACAATCGTCTTCGTGACCCACGACATTGGCGAAGCATTTCTCCTTGGCGACCGCATCGTGCTGATGGCTGAAGGTCGAATCGTCCAGAATGGGACGCCGGCCGATCTGCTGCGAAATCCGACATCGCCATTCGTGGTCGAGTTCATCGGCGAAGACCGCGCGTTGCGCGCACTGCAGCACACCTTCCTGAAAGAACTGGCGACGCCTCGTCCCAACGGAGTGCCCGACGACGTGCTCATCCTGCCCGGCACACTCTCGATCGTCGAGGCCGGGCAGGAAATGGGTCGCCGTGCCGGTTCCAACGACGAGGGTTTCCTGATCAGCGACGACTCGGGTCGGCCAACCGGATACCTCTCCTACCAACACGTGGCGACTGTGCTCGGAGAATCGATCGCTCCGGCTGAAGCCATGTCGGTCAAACCGTCACCGGATACGGAGGCCGCGGATGTGGTACCTGTTTGAGCAGCCGGAACGTGTGCTTGAGTTAACCATGGAGCACATCCGGCTTGTTGGCGTGAGCGTGCTTGCGGCGACACTGATTGGCGTTCCACTCGGCATACTGTGCACGCGGATTCGGTGGCTGGAAAGTCCAATCCTGAACATGAGCGGGGTCCTCTACACGGTGCCCAGCCTCGCCTTCTTTGCGATCCTGATCCCTTACACGGGTCTTGGCGCCACGACCGCGACGCTCGCGCTCGCGCTCTATTCCCTGCTGGCGATTATTCGCAACACTGTCGCCGGGATCGACGATGTGCCACGGGCGACGCTCGATGCGGCGCGCGGCATGGGCATGAGTGGCCGCCAGCGGTTGTTTCTCGTGGAGTTGCCGTTGGCGATTCCGGTCATATTCGCCGGAATTCGAGTGGCGACGGTGTCCGCCATCGGAATTGCGGTGATTGCCGCTGTAATCGGGGCGGGAGGTCTCGGACGCCTGGTGTTCGACGGCCTGCAACGGCTCGATCCCGACCAGGTGCTGGCCGGCGCGATCATGGCCACGCTCCTGGCCCTTGTCAGCGATTGGGGCCTGAAGCGACTGGGCGAAGCCTTGAGACGCGATGCCGCGCCAGCAGCGGAGAGGGGGTGACGAGATGGGAGGGGGAGAACCGATCGATTTCATCGCCTACATTCGGGACAATCCCGAGCAGTTTCGCGAGCAATTGATCGATCATGTGCGGCTGGTTGGGTTCTCGGTGCTGATTGCGATCCTGATTGCGATTCCGCTGGCGATTCTGATCACGCGCGTCGCCTGGCTCGAACGACCGATGACCTGGTTTGCCAACATCGGTCAAACTGTCCCAAGTCTCGCAATTCTCGGCCTGACACTGCCGTTCCTCGGAATTGGATTCCGGCCGGCGCTATTCGCCCTGACGATTAAGGCGATCTTGCCGATTTTTCTCAACACAGTGGTCGGGATTCGCAGCGTCGACCGCTCAATTGTCGATGCCGCGCGGGGTATGGGATCGAGCGATCGACAGCTCTTGTGGTTCGTCGAACTCCCGCTCGCAAGTCCAGTCATGTTT
>JACCUV010000275.1 GCA_013698495.1 Chloroflexia bacterium | reverse complement strand
TTCCTTGCCTGGTTTCGCCTCCATTGTTGCCAGTAGTGCCTTGTGCAGCAGGGTCATGAGGTTTTCCCTTTCCCGATGCTCGTTCGTGGCCTGCGCGACACGCGACAAACCAGTCGCCGCAAAGAGCGGTGATTGCCATTATATACAAGGAAGACTCCAGGTGTGGATCACCGCGGTTGCAGCGCGGCGCGCTGCCATCGCATCCTTTTAGCTGCGGTGACTGGCCATTGAAACCCAAGAAGGCTAGCCTGGCGTCGCAATCCGGATGCAGCGCCCGCGATCGTGTGATGGCCTGCAAATGGGTTACCGAATCATCCCACTCCATGTCTTGTGCGCTACGGTAGCCGCCAGGAATATTTTCCTCGGGAGTGGCGCCCACACCGGCATATGTGCTCCGTGGCACGCGCAGCGTGCCCGCCCAATCGGGTCAGCAAGGAGCAGTCGTGGTCAATAGCGCACAGGTCGACACCTCTTTCACTCGTTCCTTGTCGCGCCGCAAGGCGCTCGTTGCGGCGACAGCCGGAATCGGCGTTGCCGCGTTCGGGGCCGCTTCCATTCGGGCACAGGGCGCAACGCCTGTCGCCACGCCCGTGACGTCCGGCGAGGTGGCGTACCTCTTCGTTCAGGCCGGCTTCAGCGCCGGGACGCTCGAACCAAACGGCGATGGCGCCTACCAATTGACGCTGGATGGCGCCCCGGAACAAACGGTCTTCTTTTCGGACCGGCCGGATCGCATTGCTGGGGCGATCGCGACGGAGCGCTTCCTCGAGATCCTGGGCTTCGATCCCGGCAACCCGCCCAACGCGGCGCTGGTGATCCAGATCGATGCCGAGACCACCGATGTGATCGTGCTCGAACTGACGGCCCCGATGTACGATCCGGAGGTGGCTTCCCTGACCTACACCGCGACGCTGCTGGAGGGATTCGAACAACTCGTGGAAACGGGGGTCGGATTTGTCGAGCAGCCGTTGACAACCGATTCGCTGCCTGAGGAGTTTGGGGCAAGCAGCCTCTTCATCGATTCGCTGCTCGGATGCAGCTTTTTGGATCCAAGAGGTTGCTGATCAATACAGCGAGCGGCGCTAGCGTTCCTCGCGCTCCGCGGTGTTCTCCTCCAGTGGTTCACGAAGTGCGAGCTTCTCTTTCAGCACCGCGGACCTGGCCGGAACCGGGATCGGTTCTGGCCAGGTCGAGGGATTCCACAAGTTGGAGCGGCGGAAGGCCCGAGCGCAGTGCATGTACACCTCAGCGGTGTGGACAATAATCGCCAAGTCCGGAATCTTCCCCTGCATCGGGAATAGCGCCAGCAGCGGCTCGTGCGTGGTCAGTCGCGCTATGCCATTTATTCGCAACGTCTCGTCCACGCCAGGCGCCAGGAAGAGCAACCCCACATGCGGATTGACGACGATGTTGCGTAACGAATCGACCCGTTTGTTGTCGGTCCGCTCCGGCAGGATCAGGGTCCGGTCGCACAGCACATGCACCGATCCTGGAGGATCGCCTCGCGGCGAGACATCGCACATCCCATCCGTGTTCGCGGTCGCGAGCAGGTGGAACGGCGAGGCCCGGATGAACGCCTGCTCCGCCTGTGACATCGCCTCGGATTCCTTGGCCACGGACGTCTGCTTCGGTTTCCCGAACAGCGCCTCAAGTTGTTCGATCGAAGTGATGGCGGCCGATTCGGCGGCGGCAAGGTCGATCTCGGTTGTGACAGCCATGGTGGTTCGTCCAGTATCGGGCCGACACACGGGTCGGCCCCTACGACATGCCTACCTACACGGCCAAGCCATACCAATGGATCGCGGTGTTGCCGAAGATTGCGGCCTCGGTGACCTCGTCGAGCACGCCAAGTTCGATCAGGACCGTGCGCAGGGCATGCACGACCTCATCGTAGCTGGCCGCCAATGTGCACACCGGCCAATCCGACCCGAACATCAATCGATCCGGTCCGAAAATCTCGAACACGGTTGAGATGTAGGGTTTCAGGTCGTCTGTTGTCCACGACTCATGATCAGCCTCGGTCACCATCCCCGAGAGCTTGCAGGCGACGTGCTCAAGACCGGTAAACTCGTGCATCAGGGCCGACCACTCGTCGATACCGCCCGAGGCGATCGGCGGTTTGGCGATGTGGTCGATCACGAATTTGAGGTGCGGAAAGTCGCGGGCCACGATGATCGCGGCAGGCAGTTCCCGCGTGCGCACCAGGATATCGTAGACGAGCCTCTGATCGGCCAGCGCTTCGAAATTGATCTGCACATTCTTCCGCAGCAACCATTCCGGGTCGTCCTCGTCATGCACCTGGTGGCGAATCCCGACCAGGTATTTGCCATGCTCGCTGGCGCGAAGTTCGTTCAGGACGTGGGCGGTCTGAATGTCAGTCAGGTCAACCCAGCCAATGACACCCGCGACAAAATCCGTTTCGCTCGCAATTTGGAGAAACTCGAGGGTTTCGCGCACATCGCAGACAGTTTGGACGAGGACCGTTGCCCCCATCGCGTTGGTTG
>JACCUV010000265.1 GCA_013698495.1 Chloroflexia bacterium | reverse complement strand
CGCCGAGCGCCCGTCGAGCGGCCATCACGGATTGCGGATGCAGGCAGTCGCACTCGTCGCTCCACTCAGCATCGGGGCCAATTTGCGGGTCAACATTTGCCTGACCACGAGTCCGATTGGTTGAGCCAATGTACATGTGCGTCTCCATACACTCGTGCTATGCGCAATGGTACCCGTGCACGTGTGCGTCGTCAAACACATGTTGCGCTGTCTGACGCGAATTGCTCTGATCGTGGAGGGTCCTGTGCCCTCCAACTTCATCTGGTAGTGGAGGGTCTTATGCCCTCCAATGAGTTGCCTTCAACGGAGTTGGCCGCCACGGCCAGTGAGGTGGGAGCGCTTTGGCCGGCACAAGGCGCGGCGACCACGAGCGAGGCGTGTGATCTTTGGCCGCCACGAGAGCGCCCACTACCAGCGAGGCGCGGCCTCTACCGGAAAACGAGCATCGCCAGCAGGCAGACTCCGAACACAATCCGGTAGACGACAAAAACAAGCGTGCTGCGACGTTCCAGATAACGTAACAGACCCCAGATCGTCACGAAGCCGACCACCGCGGCTGAAACTCCCGCTGAAACGAACAGCCCCACCTCGTGACCAGACATCCCCTCGACGACGACATCGAGCAGAGACTTCAGCCCGGCGCCCAACACTAACGGCATCCCCGCCAGGAACGAAAAGCGCGCCGCGTCGGCCCGCTTCAAGCCCCGGAACAACCCGGCGGAGATCGTTGCGCCCGATCGTGAGGTTCCCGGAATCAGGGCCACGGCCTGGGCGGATCCGATGATCGCCGCGTCCTTCCATGTCAATGCCGAGGCGGTTCGATTGCGTTGGCCGAGACGCTCGGCAAGCAGCATCACGAGACCGACCACGATCATCATTGTCGCGATCACCCCGATCGCCCGGCCAGACGTGCTGTCGGTGTGAAAAAACTCGTCGATGGCGCCTTCGAACGCCACGGCCAGGATCAGGCCGGGAATGGTTGCGATCGCGATCAGCAAGCCCAGCCTGGCGTCGATGTCCCGATCGGATGGCGAGATCGTTCTGCCGAGCAGGATGTCAAGGGGATTCGACAGCGCGAGGGGAATGGCGGCGATCATGCGCCCGATCTCGCGGCGGAAGTAGACCAACACCGCAACCAGTGTGCCGAGGTGGAGCGAGGCGTCGAAGGAGAGGCCGGGTGTTTCCCAATCGAACAACCAGGGGAAGATGATCAGGTGAGCGGAGGACGATATGGGCAGAAACTCGGTCAAACCCTGCACAATGCCCAACACGATAGCCTGCCAGATTTCCATGACGCCTGGGTATCCTATCTGCCGCTAAACGGAGCGCTGGTCGGTCCGCCGCTCGGGAAACGATGCGCCGGCTGTGGCGGGCGCATCGCGGTCGACGTCCAGGGTGTCGTCAACGCCCTGGATTTGGTCGATCGAGAGGTGTTGGCGGAACCAGAGCACGACGCCCCAGATCGTGATCGGGAAATAGAGCGCCGCGTGGACGAGAATCGCGTAAGCCAGGGCGTGAACCTCTGGCACCCGCAGGGCGCCGTTGAGTACGAGCCGGACTCCGAACTCGAACTGGCCGATGTATCCCGGCGACGATGGAATCAGGGTCGCCATGTTCGCGACGCCGGTTGTCATCAGGGTCGCTCCGATTCCCACGACGTCGCGAATTTGCGGCCCGAACCCTTGGGCGATCAGGTAGTACATCGAGGCTTCGCAGATCCAGGCGAGGAGCGAGAACGACGCGACTTTCAACAGTTCGCGTCGGTGCTTGAACACCGCCAGACCACCGAGGAAAGATTCGGTCATCCGCTCGACCGTATCGGCGACGCGTGTCGGCAGCGGACCTACGATGAGCTGGATCAGCCGATCGAGGAAGTCACCACCCAACGTGAGCAGGAAGAGCCCAATCAGGAGCAATGTGAAAACCACAAATGCGATCAACGCCAGGTGCTGGAGTTCGCTCGTGAATGAGACGAAGGCAGTTGCAACCAGCATGAACCCAAGCATCGTGAAGCCATCGAAAATCCGCTCTACCGCGATCGTCGCCAACACCGACGTCTTCCGCACACCATTTTGCTTGCCAACGAGGTAGGAGCGAACGAGTTCGCCCGTGCGCAACGGCAAGACGTTGTTGGCCATGTAGCCGACAATCACCTTGGGAAAGAGCGAGCGACTTGTGACATTGGGAGCAATCGGTTTAAGCAGGATCGACCAGCGAACTGCTCGAATCCAGACACCGAGGAAGTACATTGCGAGCGCCGGAAGCAACCACCAGAGATTGACCGTTCTCAACGAGTCCCTGATTTCGCCGAGATCCTGTCCGCGAAATGCGAAGTACAGGAACACGATGCTGATTGCAATGCCGATCCAGGCTCGCCACGATCTCACGCCGGGAAGTTCTCTCTTGCCTAATGGTTTCGAAGTCGAGTGCGGGGATGAGTTCCACCGCAAGCATCGCTACCGGTCGCGCCTCAGCTGACGCCCAATTGCCGGGGTGAGTGTACCCAGGCCGTGCGCAATTCTGCCCGGATCGGATTCGACCATTGGATATAAACGCAAGCGACAAAATTAGAGTCGTCGAGCGCTACCGATGGCGGAAGGTGATACGGCCGCGCGTAAGATCGTACGGCGAAAGTTCAACCACGACCCGATCGCCGGGCAGCACGCGAATGTAATTCTTCCGCATCCGCCCGCCCAGGTGACCGAGCACCTGGTGACCGTTCTCAAGCTCTACCTTGAACATCGCGTTCGGCAACGCTTCGAGAATCTTTCCTTCGACGGCGATCGCATCCGGATTCGTCCGGCGCGGTCCTTCCGATGGCGGCGCCGTGGCGGTTGCCGCAGCCGGTCGCGGTGGTGGTCTTCGTTGTTGTGGTTTCTTTGCCAACGTGCATGTTCCTCTTTCACGAATGATTGGTGGTTCCCTGGCGATCGTGGAAACCAGGGACGTTACTGATCAATGAGCGCGTGCCCGGCGCCGGGAGACGCGCGAGTGAGTGTCGAGATGGAGTCGCGTCGCCTCCCGCATCACTCGTCACATGGCATTTCGGCGTCGAGAATCGAGGGGGCGAACAACCCGGGACGCACTATCTCCCGACCATTTTACCGCATTGGGGCCGAGATATGCCGGACAACCGGATTCACGATGTTCAGGGGAGCAGGTTGAGTCGACGCCCACGTCGCCTTGCACCTGCCTGTACACTCGCTGCGTGCGCGGCGATGTGCCGCGGCATGCGTCGAGCGAATCGCCGGAGAACGTTGTCGATGAGCGCCGTTGGTTGTGGGTTGGGGTTGTTTTCCGCGCTTTTCATGCTGGTCGGCCTGATCCCCTTGCTCGGCTGGCTCAACTGGATTACGTCGCTTCCGCTGGTGATCGCGGCGACGGTGATGTTTCACCTGGAGATGCGCGACCCACCCCGGACCGGGTTTTCCCAGATCGGATTTATCCTCTCGGTCATCGTCCTCTGCATCGTGATCTTCCGGCTCGTGTCAGGCGGCGGAATTGTGTAGAGCGCACCGCGTTCAGTACATTGTCCGAGGCAGATTGTCGGTTTCGCCCTCAATGCGCAGTCATGTTGAGCGCCAGCGAAACATCCCCGCGCGAAGCGCCTCTGACGCAGTCGGTGTCTGACAAGGCCGCCCGGATGCGTCCGCTGACGCGGACCGGCTTCGCCGGGTATCCAGCGGGGCCGACTCTTCCTTCGTCAAAGTGACGGTTGGCGGAGTGTCAAACAGGAGTGGACGAAGTATTCA
>JACCUV010000218.1 GCA_013698495.1 Chloroflexia bacterium | reverse complement strand
TATCCCCGAAGTGTCGAAGCCAATCGCCGCGCCGGTCGTCAAATCGGCGTCGTCAATGGAAACGACGCTCGACCTATCCCTCCTGATCGAGGATTCCCGCGATGCTGAGCAGCGCGTGATTCACGCCCTCGTGACCTCGGTTGAAGACGATTCGATCGCGGTGACTCGCCTGTGACCGCGACACGCCGAATTGGCCTGTTGGGCGGGTCGTTTGATCCGATTCACATCGGTCACTTACTCATGGCCGAAAGCGCGCGCGAGCAGAACAAGCTCGAACTCGTGATCTTTGCCCCGGCAGGCAATCCTCCGCACAAATCGAGCCGGCCGCTGGTCCCGATCAAGGACCGGATCGCCATGATCGAGCTGGCGATCGCCAGCCGCGCCGACTTCCTTTGCAGCCGGATCGATGCCGAACCCAGCGAACCGTCCTACACATGGAGGCTCCTGGAGCGCGTCCACGAAGAGTTTCCAGACTCAGATATCTCGTTCATCATGGGGGGAGATTCGCTGCGCGAGTTCGGATCATGGGCACGGCCGGAGCGTATCCTCGAACTGGCCTCCATAGCCGTGATCGACCGACCAGGGTCTGAAGTTGATCGGTCGGTGCGCGACGCCGTTCCAGGTCTTGCCCAAGCGACGACACCGGTGGACGCGCCGATGTGTTCGATTTCCTCGACGGAGATTCGGGAGCGAGTCCAGAAGGGGCGGTCGATTCGATACCTCGTGCCCGAGCCGGTCCGGGAATACATCGAACGACGAGGATTGTATCGGCAATAGCAGGTTGCCTGGGGTTGACTTCCTGCACCGCCATCACCCTTCGCTAAGCTCAGGGTGACGGTTGGAAGGGTGTCTTTCAGACGTGTGAATTGTGCGGACCTGACTGCTGGGCGCCGCTTGCCGCCGCTATACTTGAATGCCCGCCTGTCGCGGTTCACATGCCTGCCACCTCGATCGCTGGAGCAAACTCGTGCGAAGTCGAAACTCGGTCATGCTGCTGCTCATTCTTTTCCTGACGCTTGCCGCCGGCTGGATTGACCTGCCGGGAACGACGTTGGACCTGGGTGGTTTCAAGGCGGACAATCCTGTCCGGGAGGGCCTCGATCTCCAGGGAGGTCTCCAGGTCACGCTCGAGGCCCGGCCACCCGGCGGCGGCGGGATCGATGGCGAGACGCTGCAAGGGACGAGGGATACGCTGGAGCGCCGCGTCAACGCGCTCGGCGTCACCGAACCGTTGATCCAGACGCGTGGCGACAACCAGATCGTCGTCGAACTGCCTGGAGTGGTCGATCCCGATCAAGCCGTTGAAGTCCTGAGGGAAACGGCGCTGCTCGAGATCATCTACGCCGATGGCGCATCCCTCCCGGTGGGGACACTGGTGCAGACGACATTGGGGAGCGTGGCCGGCGATGAGACCGCCACTCCCGGGGCCGCAACGGCGGCGGCGGCGGCGCCCACGCCCGATCCGAACAGTCCGATCTACGAAACAATCGTCAGTGGCGACGACCTGAGCGACGCGTTTGTCACCCGCGACCCCCTCACAGGTCAACCGCTTGTCGCCTTTGAACTGAGCGGCGATGCCTCGGAGACGTTTTACAACTTCACCAGGGATCATGTCGGTCAATCGATGTCGATCGTGCTCGACAAGCAGGTTATCTCCTCGCCGAACATCCGCGAGCCGATTTCGGGTCAAGGCACAATTGATGGGATGACCGCGCTCGATGCCCAGAATCTGGCGCTGCAACTTAAGGCCGGGGCCCTGGGAGTGCCACTTGAGGTGGTCTCGAGCCGCACCGTCGGACCGTCGCTTGGAGCGGATTCGCTCAATCGCAGCCTGGTTGCTGGCATCGTCGGACTCTCGGTAGTCGCGCTGTTCATGATTCTCTACTATCGCCTGCCCGGAATTCTCTCGGTAATTGCCTTGATCATCTACACCGCGATCAGTTTCGCGCTGTTCAAACTGATTCCGGTGACGTTGACCTTGCCCGGGATCGCGGGATTCATTCTTTCGATCGGGATGGCGGTCGATGCCAATGTCCTCATTTTTTCGCGGATGAAAGAGGAGCTGCGCAACGGTCGGCCATTGGAACGCGCAATTGAAGGCGGGTTCGACCATGCCTGGCCCTCGATTCGCGATTCCAATGTGGCGACGATGATTACCTGCCTGATCCTCTACTGGTTCGGGCAATATACCGGGGCGACGATCATCACCGGTTTCGCCGTGACGCTGTTCATTGGCGTCGCGGTCAGTCTCTTCTCGGCGATTACGGTGACCAGAACCTTGCTCCGCGCCCTGAACGACCTGGGCGCGATTCGGAATCCATGGTTGTTGGGGCTGGGTCGACACGATCTCGACGACGCTTCGCCGGATCGCCCGCAACCCGCCTGACGAACTTCTGGACTCGACCACGCCGTCAACATGGAGCGCGCAATGGAACATCTCGCGGGAAGACGCAATCTCTGGTTCGCCATTTCGGGCTTGCTCCTGGTCCCGTGCTTCTTTTCCCTGTTCGTTTGGGGATTGAATTTCGGGATAGATTTCACCGGCGGGTCCGCATGGGACGTGCAGTACGATCGCGCCGTCAACACGGAAGACATGGCAGCGGTGTTGGCTGAGGCGGGTCGCCCTGAGGTCACCGTGCAGCAGGTTGGCGACGCCGCGGAGCATCGCTACCTCATGCGGCTGGGCGAACTGCCAGAAGGATCGGACGAGAAGGCGCGGCTCACAGACGCGCTTGGCACGCTTGGCACGCTCAATCCGGATGCCGAGGCGCTCGAAACCGTTGGCGCATCGGTCGGACAGTCGATTCGCGATCGCTCCGTGCTGGCGGTGGCCGCCGCCTCGATCGGCGTGCTGCTCTACATTGCCTACGCCTTCCGGGGCACGCAAAACCCCATGTTGTACGGCTTGTGCGCAATTGCGGCGATGTTGCACGACGCGCTCTTTGTACTCGGGGTGTTTTCGATTCTGGGTCGATTCTTCGATGTCGAAATCGACGCCCTGTTCATCACCGCGCTGTTGACGGTGATCGGGTTTTCGGTCCACGACACGATCGTGGTCTTCGATCGTATCCGGGAGAACCTGAAGCTCAATCCCAACGACTCGTTTGAAGAAATCGTGAACCATTCGGTTGGTCAAACTCTTGTCCGCTCGGTCAACACGTCGATCACGGTGGTGATTACGCTGTTGGCGCTGCTCCTGTTCGGTGGATCGACGACGCGGGAGTTCGTGTTTGCCCTGCTGATTGGCACGATCGCGGGAACGTATTCGTCGATCTTCAATGCGAGTCAACTGCTCGTAGCCTGGCAGTACGGGGAAATTCAGGGCTGGTTCCGAAAAATCATCGGCCTGGGAAGAAATCCCGTTCGAGGGCCATCGATCAACGAAGCCTGAGGCTAAGATTCAAGCAGTGCGCAGGTTGGCTGAAGAGTCAAAACCAGGCACTTCGGATCGAAAAATTCCACTTCCTTCGACTACGCCCTGGATCGGAATGACAACTTCTGTTTGTCGACGTCCGAATGAGACAATACGTAAAGCGCTGCAAGCCACCCAGGGACTCCGCATGGTAGGATTATGCATCGCGCGAAGCCCAGCGAAATGCTGGTGGCTGTCCGCGATTTTCCATGAATGGCGGCGTGAAACTGACGGAGAACCGGCACGGCGCTGAATCGTCAATTGTTGTGTGCGGGAATGGGAGAAGGATTTGGATCAGAAGCTACTCTATGCGCTGCCGGTCATTGTCTTTGGCCTCATGGCGATTGGCTTTGCACTGTACCTCGCCAAAGACGTGCTGTCCAAAGACCAGGGCACACCTGGCATGCAGGACATTTCCAATCGAATCTTTGAGGGCGCGATCGCCTACCTGAACCGCCAATATCGCACCATCTTCATTCTCGCCATTGTGGTCGCGATCCTGATGGGTGTGCTGGTCGCGATTTTCGAGAACAGCCACCAGGCCGAACGCGGCATCATCACATCGCTGGCCTTCCTGGCCGGTGCCCTGCTCTCCGGACTCTCGGGCTTTATCGGCATGTACGTGGCGGTCAAGAGCAATGTGCGCACTGCCGCCGCCGCGCAGCACGGCATCGGCCCGGCGCTTACGATCGCCTTGCGCGGTGGAGCCGTTTCCGGTTTCCTGGTAATGGCCTTGGGCCTGATGGGCGTGCTGGGAGTCTACGCTGTCGTCTACCAGTTCGCCGAGGGCGATCTCTCCACCGTCGCCGAAACCCCGTTCTGGATCGTCGGCTTCGCCTTCGGCGCCAGCTTCGTGGCCCTGTTCGCCCAACTTGGCGGCGGCATCTACACCAAAGCCGCGGATGTAGGAGCCGATCTCGTCGGCAAGATCGAGGCGGGCATTCCGGAGGACGATCCGCGGAATCCGGCAGTGATCGCCGATCTCGTTGGCGACAACGTGGGCGACTGCGCCGGTCGTGGGGCGGATATCTTTGAGTCGTCGACGGCGGAGATCATCGGCGCGATGATTCTCGGTGTCGCCCTCTACCAGGCCTCAGGCGGCGACCCCGGCAGCCGCGATATTGCCTGGATCTTCTTCCCGCTCGTGGTTGGCGCGTTCGGATTGCTGGCTTCGATGGTCGGGGTGCTGTTCGTTCGCCCCGGCGCTGAAGTCAAGGACCCGATGGGCGAGCTCAACAAGGGCTTCTACGTCACCGCCGGATTGTCGTTCGTGTTCCTGACGGTGATCTGCTTGACGATGCTGCCCGAGGGTGGCTGGCAATTCGCGATCTGCGGCTGGATCGGCATTTTGACGTCGTTCGCGTTCGTCTACATCACGCAGTACTACACCGCCGGCTCGTGGCGACCGGTGAAGGAAATCGCGGAAGCCTCGAAGACCGGTCCGGCGACCAACATCATATCCGGAATCTCGGTCGGGTTCGAAACAACCGGCCTCCCAGCAATTACGATCAGCGTCGCCTTGCTTTCTTCCTACTGGCTCGGCGAAAGCGTCGACGCCTTCGCGGGCATGGCGGATGCGACGATCTCCAGCGGCATCTTCGGCACCGCGGTGGCGACGATGGGGATGCTGATGACGGCAGCCTACATTCTCGCCATGGACACCTTTGGGCCGATCACGGACAACGCCGGCGGCATCGCCGAAATGAGCGGCGCGCCGGAATCCGTGCGGGCGGTAACGGACGAACTCGACTCCGTCGGGAACACCACCAAGGCGCTGACCAAGGGGTATGCGGTCGGTTCCGCCTCGCTCGCCGCCTTCCTCCTGTTCTCGGCGTTCCTCGACGAAATCGAGCGTTTCAGTGGAGAAGCAATCGTTCGGGTCGTCAACATCGCGGAACCGACGGTGTTCGTTGGCGGATTGATCGGGGCCACGCTGGTCTTCGTCTTCTCCTCGCTGGCGATCCGGGCGGTGGGCCGGGCGGCTGGCGACATGATCGAGGAAGTCCGCCGTCAATTCCGGGAGGATCCCGGGATCATGGCCGGCACCAGCATTCCGGACTACCGGCGATGCGTGGATATCTCGGTCCGCAGCGCATTGCGCGAAATGATCGCACCGGGTGTGCTCGCGATCACCGTACCGATCCTGGTCGGCGTGATTCTCAAATGGGAAGCCGCCGCCGGCATGCTGATGGTCGGCACGATCGTTGGCGTGCTGATGGCGATCGTCCTCAACAACGGCGGCGGCGCCTGGGACAACGCCAAGAAGTACATTGAGGCTGGATTCCTGAAAGACGCCGAAGGCAATGTGCTCGGCAAGGGTAGCGAGGCGCACGCGGCCGCCGTGGTCGGTGACACCGTCGGCGATCCCTGGAAGGACACAGCTGGTCCTTCCCTGCACGTGTTGATCAAGTTACTGGCCACGATCACCCTGGTGCTGGCGCCGCTGTTCGTCTAGCTCGCGGGCGGGCACAATCCGTTATCGAGCCGGTAGGGGG
>JACCUV010000211.1 GCA_013698495.1 Chloroflexia bacterium | reverse complement strand
GCACATCGCTGTTTGGACGCGTGCAGCCGTCGGAGCCACTACGCGGTATCCATGTCAATACGTTACGCGATCGCGAAACTCCCGGACATTGACGGCGTCCCGTTAGACCAATCCCCGGATGCCTTGGGCCAGGAACCAGCCCGCAAATCCAAGGATAATCACGCCGCTGCCGGCGGTGATCCAGCGCATGCCATTGCCGGTTACGAACTGGCGTGAGGCCTGGGCGACAACCGAAAGGGACGTCACCCATACGAGCAATCCCAGGAAGACACCGCACACAAGCACCGGCGCGCCGATCTTGCCGACGCGGGCGACCGCCTCGGCCACCAGCGCCGCCCCGACCGACAACCAGTAGACAATACCCATTGGGCTCAACACCGCGATCAGGAACCCGGTTGCGAAACTGCGATGCCCTTTCGGCGCCTCCGCCTGCACCTCGGAAACGGGATTCATCGCCGTGCGCAGGCTGGAGTAACCCACCCATGCCAGCATCGCCGCTCCCGCCAGGAACAGCGGCACGCGAATCGCCGGCCGATCGGCCACTGGCGTCAGACCGCCGACGATGATCCCGGCGTAGATCGTGTCCGCGCTCAGCGCCCCGAGCCCGACATACCAACCGTTGCGAAATCCGTGACGCAAACCGCGAGCGATGATCTCGAGGTTCACGGGACCAATCGGCGCCGCCAGCGCAACACCGATAAACATTCCGTAGGCGATCATGCCGATGATTTCCAGAGCAGTCACACCCACTCCACCACTCAACGTCGATTTGGGCTCAAGGCTCGGCTTCGTTTCAACAGTCGTATGTTGTCATTCGTTACCTTTTAGACAGCCTTCGGTATCCAAGAATAGTGGAAGGACGATCCATCCGGTCCCGGCATAACGAATGTCATGTGTCATTGATGATCGCGTCGGTCGTGTCACCGGGATCGGACGGTGGACAGTGATCGCTGAGAGGGGCATGACGGGCCGCGCGCCAAGGGTACGACCCCTGGACGCCAATCCCGGTTCGGAAACCTGCGACTCTTCGCCAGTCGGCTGAATGCCCACCTTCCCATCATGCGCGAAGCAGGGTTGACTATACTGCCCTGAACGTCGCAACAAACAGTGCGCCTTCCGCGCCAGCCGGGCAGGTTGACGCAAACCAGGAGAACGCAATGACATCCAGCTCCGATGGAAAACACCGGGACCACACGCGCGACACCGAGCCCAGCACCTCGCCTGAGGACACCAGTCAGGATCAGCATCCCGCGATCGATCCCCGCGAACCACCCGCTGCAGCGGACGATGCGCCCCTTCACGAGGCGCCACCGTTAGATGTTGACGAGCGCGCGGAGTCATCGGGACACCACGATGTACCCGATGTGATCGAGCTTTCCGAACACATCGATGTCGACGAGCAACCCGCAATTGAAGAGTCACCCACGAGCGACGAAAGCGGTGAGCCGCCCGCCATCGATCCAGACGACGAGCATGAACCGGACCCCGCGAGCGAGCCCGAACCCGATTCCGAACCATTACATGAGGAATCGAGCGCGGCTCCGGAACCTTTCACTCGGAACGCGCGAGAGAAACCACTGGCCAAGGCATCGACCATGATCGCGGGCGTCGCCTCCCGGATCGGACTGGGCAAGTTGCTCGACACCACCGAAGACACGGTTGGAGGCCAGCCGCGCGATCCGGGGCAATCCTTCCCGCCCGGTCGTTCCAAAACCGGCATCGCGGGGGCGATGGCGCGAGCTGGAGATGGCCTGCGCGAGTATATCGATCCGCGCCTGCACATGTTCAGCACGATTCCGCACCGACGGCTAATGGCCGCCGCCGCCGTCATCGTCCTGCTCTGCCTGCTCGCCAACAGCGGTGGTCTGGCGCTTATCGCGCTTTCCAGTATCGTGCCGATCCTGATACTGATCACCTTGACCCAGCACGACGTGTTCGAGAAGGAGTCCAACCTGCTCATAGCGCTCGTCTGCGCTGCTGGCGCCGTCGTCGGCATCGTCCTCTCCACCCTGGCCTCCTGGGTCCATGCCAGCCGGTGGTTCGATGAAGGCGTGTTGAACTTCGGCGCGGCCGGATTTGGCGGCCGCTTCGCCGATGCCGCCGGACCCGCCCCGTGGCCCGTTTGGTTGTTGGTCGGTCTGGTGATTCCCGCCGTCTCGATCGCGGGCTTCGCCGGCATCCCGATCGCCATGCGCCGCTGGCCCCAGTTCCGCAACGAAGTGATGGATGGCGTGATCCTCACCGGCGCCTCCGCCGCCGGGTTTTCGATCGGCGCGAGTCTGGTGTACTGGTGGCCGATGATTGCCGATACAGGTCCACAAACCAACGTCAGCGACTGGACATTGTCGACTCTTGGCGTCGCCTTGCTGCGCCCAATCGTCGTGACCTTGTGCGGGGCGATGATTGGCGCCGGAATCTGGCGATACATGATCGCGACGCATGCATCTGCCCTCGTGCTGCCGGCCACCGGGGGGGTTGTCGGCTATCTGCTGCTGACCTTCGGGTCGATTCAGCTTCAACCCTCCGGCAATTGGCCGGAGTTCTTGTGGACGCTCCTGGTCGTGGCGGCAGTATTCGTCTTGTACCGGCGCGTGCTCGATCAGGCCGTGGCGACCGATCGCCTCGCGTTGGGAACCGACAACAAGCGCATCGTCTGTCCCGCCTGCCACAAGGTGACGCCGGTGGGCGCCTTCTGCTCGATTTGCGGCCATCCCTTGTCCAACCAGGATTCATAGGGGAGGACCTGGAGTCTGCCCTGAGCGGAGTCGAATGGGTCCTGCCGCGACCTTGCCGGTCTCGTGCAACGTTTGGCCCACCCGGATTATTCAAGAACGAGTGCTACAAATACGGAACTCGTCCCCGCAAGCACTGGTTG
>JACCUV010000173.1 GCA_013698495.1 Chloroflexia bacterium | reverse complement strand
GGCAATGGCTGGTCTTCGCTCCTGATGTTGCTTGCGGGTTCATTAAGCTGTTTTGGGTGACGATGAGGTCGAAGAAGATTCCTCGTGACTCGGAAACACAATGGTCCTCGGAATGACAACGGAGCGTGGAATGACACGAACCTCGGAGTAATGATGACGATGGGCCCCGAAACGAAGATGGGCCTCGGAATGACAACAGGGATGAACTGTTGTGGAAGGCAGGCGCCGTGACCGACGGTGAGTTCGAAAAGAAACCACAGGATGGCGAACAGCCAAAGGCGCCCGCCGATTCATCGGCTCCGATCGCCGATCCCGAAGCCGTCGTCGAGACGGTTGCCGATGAGACGGATGCGCCGCCCGCGGGTGGCGCCGTCACCGAACCGACGGCGATGCAAGAGGGCGCGGCCACATCGGACGACCGCACCGCCAACCTCGTCGCAATGCAGCATCGCCTCGACCACCTCGCGTCCGACACGTCTCAGTGGGGTCGTGAACGATGGATCGACGAAAACCTGGAGGCGCACCCCGCGGTGATGGCGCTACGGGAAGCGTTCCCGGGCGATGTGCTGGACATCATTCGATTCCGGGATGAAACGACCATTCATGTGACGCGAGAGCGCTGGCGGGAGATCGCTTTTTACCTGCGCGACCACGAGCGGATTCAGCTCAACTTCCTGACCGACCTGACCGCGGTCGACATGCTGCGGCTGCGGACCACGCCGCGGTTCGACGTGGTCGCCAACCTGTACTCGATTCCGAACCGTGTTCGATTGCGGCTCAAGGCAGGCTGCGACGACGGCGAACCAGTTCCGTCGCTGGTTCCGGTCTGGAATGGCGCAAACTGGCTGGAGCGAGAGGCCTACGACATGTTTGGAATCGTCTTCGAGGGCCACCCGAACTTACGGCGGATGCTGCTGCCAGACGATTGGGACGAGGGTCATCCGCTACGCAAGGACTATCCGCTGCGCGGTTGGAAAGAGTTCCCGGTTTACAACACGGAACGCGTTGTGCCTCGAGTTCGCACGCGCTGGACCGGAAGGGGAGTCTGACCCCAATGTCTTCAATCACGGAACGACCGCGCGGCAACGGGATGGCCGATATCGAGAGTAGTCCCTATGGCATTCCGGGAGAATCAGTCGCGGAGAACGTCTCGCCGACAGGATCGCTGACGATCAGCGACGAACGCGAGCTGGCCAGCGGCGAGCGGCTGCTGACGCTGAACATGGGTCCACAACATCCGAGCACGCACGGTGTGCTGAGGGTAATTCTCCAGCTCGATGGCGAAATCATCACCGAGTGCGACCCGATTTTGGGGTACCTCCATCGCGGCACCGAAAAACTCGGCGAGGCTCATCGCTACGCCCAACTCACGCCATGGACCGATCGCACCGATTACGTTGCGGCCCCGCTCAACAACCTCGGGTACGTGCTGGCGGTCGAGAAGCTCTGCGGGGTTAAGGCGACGGAACGAGCGGACTACTGGCGCGTGATCATGGCCGAACTCAGCCGGATCGCCTCCCATCTTGTCTGGCTCGGCACGCACGCGCTCGATATCGGGGCACTCTCGATGTCGCTCTACTGCTTTCGCGAGCGGGAGATCATTCTCGACATCTTCGAATCGTTCTGCGGCGCCCGGCTGACCACGAACATGATGGAAATCGGCGGATTTTCGCGCGAGATTCCCGATGGCCTTGTCGAGCAGGTCTACAACTTCATTCGCATCTTCCCGGACCGCCAAAAGGAATACTCGGCGCTGCTGACGGCGAACCCGATTTGGATGGCAAGGACCAAGGGGGTCGGCATCATTTCTCCGGAGGCCGCGATCTCATATTCGCTGACGGGAGCGTGCTTGCGCGGTTCCGGGGTGAACTACGACGTGCGCAAGGCGACGCCGTACCTGATGTACGACGAACTCGACTTCGAGGTGCCGCTGGGTCAGTATGGCGACACGTACGACCGCTACCTGGTGCGGATGGAGGAGATGCGACAGGCGATCAGACTGATCCAGCAGTGCATCGACCTCGTGGCGCGGATGGACACGCCGCTTATGAATTACGAATCGGCGTACGTAATTCCGCCGCACAAAGGCGCGATGACGACCGCCGAGGACATGCAGCGTCACTTCATCTGGACGATCAAGGGATTCAACCCGCCGGTTGGCGAAGTGTGGCAAACGATCGAGCACTCCAAAGGCGAACTCGGCTACTATCTGGTATCCGATGGCGGGCCGATGCCCTACCGG
>JACCUV010000172.1 GCA_013698495.1 Chloroflexia bacterium | reverse complement strand
ACAACGTCCTGCGCCAGTCGGGTGGCGCCAAGATCGTCGATTGAACTCGGCTGCACCAAAATCCGAACTTCGCGTCCAGCCTGGATCGCGAACGACTTGTCCACGCCATCGAACGAATTTGCCACGCCCTCAAGAGCTTCGAGGCGCTTGATGTAGGTTTCCACCATCTCCCGCCGGGCGCCAGGCCGGGCGCCACTGATGGCGTCGGCCGTTTGCACGATGAAGGCCTCAATCGTGGCTGGTTCCTCTTCATTGTGGTGAGCGGCGATCGCGTGCACGATTCTGGAGGATCGCCCCAGTCGTTTGGCGATGTCGGCGCCGATCAACGCGTGCGGTCCCTCGACCTCGTGATCGACCGCCTTGCCAATGTCGTGCAACAGGCCCGCGGTTTTGGCCACGTTCACATCGGCGCCGAGTTCCGCGGCCATGGTGGCGCAAATAATCGACACTTCCAGCGAGTGCGCCAACACATTTTGGCCATAGCTGGTGCGGAATTTGAGCCGCCCCAACAGCTTGATCAGATCGGGATGCAGGCCTGGCACATTCGCCTCGTAGGCGACCCGTTCGCCTTCCTCACGCATAACCTGATCGAGTTCGAGTTGCGTTTTACTAACGACTTCCTCGATTCGCGCCGGGTGGATGCGGCCATCCTGCAAGAGTTTGGTCAGCGCCCGCCGCGCAACTTCACGACGAACTGGATCGAAACCGGAAACGGTTACGGCTTCCGGCGTATCGTCAACAATCAGGTCGACACCGGTCGCCATCTCCAGGGCGCGAATGTTGCGGCCCTCGCGCCCGATAATACGACCCTTCATTTCATCGGTCGGGAGCGGGACAACGGTGATTGACGATTCGGCAACGTAGTCGGTTGCGATGCGCTGAATCGTCGTCGCCAGAATCTTACGGGAGCGGCGATCCGCATCTTCCCTGGCCTCGCGTTCGATTTGGTGCACGCGCCGGGCCGCCATGTTTCGAGCGTCGTGCTCGACGAGGACGATCAGTTCTTCTTTCGCCTCGTCAGCCGTCAATCCGGCGACACGCTCAAGCTCTTCCTGATGACGTCCCTTGTCGCGCTCCAGATCCTGTTCCTGTTTGGCGCGTTCCTCTTCCCAGGTATCCTGGGACTGTGTGAATTGTTGTTCCTGACGCCGAATCCCCTGCTCTCGTTGGTCGAGATTCTGGGATTTTTTGTCAATCGATTCTTCCTTTTGTTCGACTCGGCGCTCGATCCGTTCGCTCTCCGCTCGGCGTTGATTCAACTCCCGATCGAGTTCGCCACGTAATCGTATCGCCTCATCCTTTGCTGCCAGAGCCGAATCTCGGCGCGTGGTCTCAGCCTCCTCAGTGATGCGATCCGCTTCCGACTGGGCGATCCGAACTCGCGATTGAGCTCGCTTGTCCAACCAGAAAAAGGTCGCGAGAAAGGTGATTCCAGCTACAAGCACGGCCCCGATGAGGTAAATCAGCAAGTCACCCATCGACGTCGCTCCTAGCGTCATAATCCCCATTTTATGGGGCACTCAGTTGTTAAGGTGCGTACAGGGCAGGCGACCGCAGGCCGCCAGATTTGGCGCGCTGGTTGTGTTTCCAGGTAGTTGCGCCATATCCCATACGCTTGGGATGATACGTTTATGTCGCAATGGCCGTCAAGCGATGGGGCGCCGGCAGCAGCGGAAAGGGCTGCGTACGTACGAGATGATTCCCGGAGAATGGACGTATCGATCCACAACGCGCGGTTGGGTCGGAACGCGCGGCTCCACAGCGGCACTCGATTCTTCAATCCCGACCTGGAGCTGTGCGAGTAGTCTCGATTCGTCCCATCTCCGTGTTAGCATTCGCGGGCTGGAAACGTGATCGTCACGTCGGAGAAAGGACTCTTCCCGCACATGGTTGAACCGCTGGAGGCTCCAATCATCAATATCGCGGGCAAGCTGGTCGCGCTCGGCCCGCTCTCCAAAGGCATGTTGCCGCTGTTTACAAGGTGGATCAACGACTTCGGGGCGCAACATCGTGTCGGATTCCCCATTCCCGGTCCGATGACCCACGAAGCCGAAGAGCAATGGTACGAATCGGTGAGCACAGGTTCCGATCGCCATACGTTTGTCATCCGTGAACGGGAATCGATGAATCCGATCGGCTCAACCGGTCTCCACGGCATCGACCTGCGCAACCGGAGCGCGACCTTCGGCATCATGATTGGCGATCCTTCGGCTCGTGGGAAGGGGTACGGCACGGAAGCGACGGCGCTGATGCTTGACTACGCCTTCACTATCCTCGGACTCCATTCGGTGAGTCTAACAGTGGCCGAATTCAACATCGCCGGTCAACGAGCGTACGCAAGGGCAGGATTCAGGAAATCCGGCCGACTCCGGGAAAATCGCTGGTTTGCCGGGAGGTGGTGGGATCAGATGTACATGGACTGCCTTGCAGACGAATTTGAGAGTCCGGTCCTGGCCAGGTTAGTTGTGCCCGACCAGCCGACCTGATCGCTGGTATCCTGAATACGCTCTGCGGCGGCGTAAAGAGAGGTTTGAACCCAGGTGGCGATCGGACGCAACGGTAGTGGATCGGGAACGTCGATGAATGAGTCTCCTGGTGGCGATGTTGCGCTCCTGATTGACTACGAGAACCTCCAGATCGGCCTCAAGCGCGTCTTCAATGTCAGCACTCCACAGATGTCGCTCATCATCCAGGAGGCGCAGGAACATGGCCGCCTGGTGCTGGCCCGAGCCTACGCGCCGTGGACATCGCCCGATCTCGCGATCGACGCCGAGAACCTGTATCGCCAGGGAATCGAGCCGATCTACGTGCCCTCCCGCAAAAACAGCGCGGATGTCCGGCTCGCCGTCGATGCCGTGGAAACGGCGGTGCGGGCCGCGAACATCACGACCTTTATCATCGTCACCGGCGACGGAGACCTGATTCATCCGCTCAACTTCCTTCGCCAGCATGGGCGAAAAGTGGTGGTAATCGGTGTCGATGCGGCCATGAGCCGGATGCTCTCGGCCGCCGCCGACACCGTCTTGCTGTACGAGCGCGATCTCGATCCAGGTGTTCGTGAGCGCCGCACCCATCGGTCCCAGCCTCGAAAGACGAGCACCTCTACCACACAGGTCGAGATGCCCCAGGTGGGCCGGGAGGGGTTGACACCGCTGCATGGAAATCCACCGGTCGAAGAAGCATTCAGGATGGTTCGCGAAATTCTGGAACGTCGCGGCGATCGCAATCCTGTCCTGTTCCAGGAACTCGGCCACTGGTTGGGCCAAGACTATAGCCTGAAACCACGAGCCTGGTACGGCGTTCCGTTCAGCGTGTTCATGGAATCGGCGCAGGAGGCTGGTCACGTCGCACTGTCGACTTCTGGCGGCAACAGCTATGCATCGCTAGCGGGCGGCGGCCAGACGTTACCCCAGGACGAGATTGAAGACGATTCGCCGGACGATGACCGCGAGGACGACCCCGGTCTCGACGTTCGGCTCGAATCCCTGCGCCCCGAGGAGCAACGGGATCTGTTTGAGGAACTCCGGCAATTCCAATCGACCAGACGAGGCGGCTACCTCACGTTCCGCACGATCCTCAGCCACCTGCTCAAGGAAAGTGTGTTGCCGCGACTCAGCGAGGGCCAAATCCGGAGACTGCTCAACGATCTCGCCAATCGCAATCCGCCGATCCTGATCCGCTCGCAGCGGCGCAGCAGGAACGCCTCAGGGACCTACACCTTCTCGGCATTCACATTGACGACGGATGAGTTGCTGTTAACGGGGGAGATCGACGCGGACGATTGACCTCAGTCAATGTCAGTCAACCGGCGTCAGCATCTGCAACACCAGTGGAGGGTTGGCCCGCAACACGGTCCAGGATCCTTGGTTTCCACCCAGGAAGTGCACCAGGTCCTCAAGTGCCTGGGAGATCGCCGAGATCATCGCCGCACTCGGCCGAACCCACGGTTCGAGATGGATCGACTTGATTGTCAGGAATCGCTGGCGGCGATCGTACGACGGGTCCAACCGGCCGACAATACGGCCACGATACAGGATCGGCAGCGTGTAGTAGCCGTAGACACGCTTCGGTTGCGGGGTATAGCACTCCAGACGATATGTAAAATCGAAGAGTTGTTCGCCACGATCACGGTTCCAGATCAGGTTGTCGAACGGCGAGAGCAACGTCGTCAGGCTCGGTCGCAAACGTCCCTTCCTGTAGTCGTCGATGTAAGGGGCAAGGGTCGCGTCGAGCCAGATTGGACCTTTGATTCCCGGAACCGAGACCGGCAGAATCTCGCCACGTGTTTCCATCGTCTGCAACAATTCGCGAGATCGCGCTGACGAAACATACGATGGCCCGCCTGTGCGGAAGTAGTCTGAAACCCACATCGGCGTCCCGACCCCGAGGGCCGAAATTGCCTTGCGCACCAGCATCGCGTCGCGAACGTCATCCGGTATGGGGTCTGCTTCCCAGAAACCAGGCATCACGCGGTGCGGCAAGTCGAATACGCGGGCAAACCCCCGATCGCGTTGCCTGAGTACTGTCTCGCCGCGGACCCAGAGGGCATCGAGCGCCCGCCGCTCGGGTTTGAGTCCATACCACTCCCACTGTTCAGCGCGCCGACCATCGTCGGGGCGATCGAAGTGACGCGACGCAGTCGGTCCATCGGCGGCAATCCGTTCGAGGACGCGATCCATCACCGCCCGGTTGGCCGGTTCGGCCGACCACTCGGAACTGCGTCTCGCCCTCTCCATGTACCCCCGAAACAGTGGCAAGCTCTCGATCGGGACGATCGCGGCGGCATGGGCGAGGTATTCGGTCAGCACCAAACCTGGATCGTAGAGCGCGGAAATCAGGGCAGGATCGTATGGTCCGAGCCGGCTCCACAAGACCGTTTCGTGCGAGCGGGAAACAACGCTGATCGTGTCGAGTTGAACGCTACCGAGTTTGCGTATGGTGTTGAGGATGTCCAAAGCGGTTGGTTTGCGACGAAAGGGCCGTCGATCCAGGCCAGACGCGGTCACGGCCAGCCAGCGTGCCTCGTCGCGGGAAAGCATCAACTCGATTGCGGTCACCAGTGCTCCTTCGTCGTCGTTCCTTGTGAATGGCGATACTCACTCTTCATCCATGAACGAGGGTACGCCATGCGGGGGACAAGAGGTGTCCTGTTTTCTTACGGCAACACGTCGCTGAGCAACTCGTCTGGCTGGGTGTGGCATTGGAGTCTCGGTTAGACCTCACCCCCCAACATACAAGATTCCTCCTTCGTCGGACTAACAACGCACCGATTGGTGCTCAGTACCGCGTCCAATTCTGACTGACTCTTCATCAACCGTCACTCTGAGGAAGGAAGAGTCCCCCGCCCAGAGCGCGGCCGAAGGGCGTTTTCCGCGTCAGCGGACGCATTCGGGCAACATCGTCAGACGCCGACTGCGTCGGAGGCGCCTCGCTGGTATCCAGCGGGGCCGATGTTGCGCTGGCGCTCAGCATGACTTCGCATTGAGGGCGAAACTGGCAATCTGCCTGGGACAATGTACTCAGCACGTCATCCAGACCGCGATCGGGTTTGGTCACCAGGGGCGGTTGAGGAGTTGCCGAAAACGGAGGTTCCAGGGGATGAAGATGGCCTCGATCACGATCCGACGCGACAGCTTGCTCTTGCCCGCCACGCGGTCAACAAAGGTGATTGGAACTTGCTTGCAGGACGCGTTCCTCCGGATTGCCCGGAACGTGGTTTCGATCTGGAAACAGTACCCATCCGACCGGATCGAATCCAGTTCGATTTGCTCAAGCACCTCCCGGCGCCAAACCTTGAAGCCGCCGGTGAGGTCCTTGATCGGCACGCCGAGAATTAAGCCGGCATAGATGCCACCGGCGCGACTGATCAGCTTGCGGCGCCAGGGCCAACCCAAGGTGGCGCCGCCGTCAACATATCGACTGCCCAGCACGAGATCGAACGTTTCGCTCGCGTCGACCAACCGAGCGAGGTCAGAGGGCTGATGTGAGGAGTCTGCGTCCATTTGCACGATGAACTGGGCGCCATGACGTAGTGCGTGCTGAAATCCGGCGATGTAGGCGCGCCCGATTCCTTCCTTCCGGAGCCGACTCAGAAGCTCGACCCGACCTGGATGAATGCCGGCAAGGTCGTTGACAATTGCTCCGGTTCCGTCTGGCGAACTGTCGTCGACGACAAGGACCCGGTAGCGATTGCCAAGGGCCAACACATCGCGGACGATGCTCCCGATGTTTTCCCGCTCGTTGTAGGTTGGAATCACCACGGTGATCAACGGCGGTACGGCGATCGAGGGATCTTCGTCGCGCGACAACGTCACGATTCTGAATCGTCTCGACCGCGCGACAACAGGAACTGGACCTGCACCAGAAGTGCATCGACATCGAAGGGCTTGGAAAGCAGCGCGTCAGCCTGGAGCTCATCCGATCGGTCGCGGAGCGTCCGGCTGGCAGACATCGCAATAATCGGAAGGTGGGCTGTTTCCGCCTCCTGCCGCAATCGGGAGATGAGCGTGCCGCCATCGACCCCAGGCAACATGATATCCATCAGGATCAGATCGGGTTTCCAGTCGCGGGAGAGCATCAGGCCTTGGGCGCCATCCGGGGCGATCGCCACGGTGTGCCCTTCGCCCTTGAGGACAACCTCGATCAGTTGGGCCACATCGGGCTGATCTTCGACTACCAGAATGCGCGAACTCACCGAGATACCGCCCTTCGAACCGCGACCGTTCGCCAAACTGACAATGGTCACTTATAGCACAGACTGCGATGAATGTACGAACACCGTGGCAGGGCCAAGTCTTGAGCCTGGCGAAATGCGCATCATGCCGTCATCCTGAGCGCCAGCGAAGGGTCCATGCGCGAAGCGCGTCCGAAGAAGTCGGTGTTTGTGCACGCATCCGGCAATCGTCCGCTGACGCGGATCGGCTTCGCCGGTATCCAGCCGGGCCGATTCTTCCTTCATCAGAATGAGGGAATAGTGATGCGTTGGCTCGGCTAATTGGGCTGGTTCCCGAGGCACAGACATCGAGGCGCTTGGTTCCCAACTGGTGCAAGTCCCCTGCTTCCTCCCCTACGACGCCCCTTCGGATCCAGGTGGGAGGAATGTGTCTTCGACATCGGCGCCGATTGCCGTCAGTTTTTCGACAAACCGGGCGTAGCCACGATCGACGTGATAGACGTCGAGCAACTCGGTTTCGCCGTCCGCAACCAGCCCTGCCAGAGCGAGTCCCACCGCCGAGCGAATGTCGAGCGCGGTCACTCGCTCGCCGTGCAATGGCGTCGGTCCCCGAACTTCGGCCGCTGTCGCCAGATACTCGTCGTTCGGACCAAACCTCGCGACATCGATATCGGCTCCCATGCGGACGAGATCGCGGGTATATTGCAGGCGGTCTTCATAGACGCGCTCGTGAACGCGAGAGAGTCCTTCGGCCTGCGTCAGCAGCGCCACAAATGGCGCCTGCACGTCGGTCGGGAAGCCGGGAAATGGCAAGGTTTGGATATCGACCGCGTCGAGAGCGGTTCCAGGGCGAATCAGCATCCGGTCCTCGCGCAACCAGACATCGACACCCATTTCCAGCAATTTCTCAGTCACCGGCAGCATTTGACTCTCAACCACGCCGGTGAGGGTCACCTCGCCGCGCGTGATTGCCGCGGCAATCGCGAACGTGCCGGCCTCGAGCCGATCGGGTGGCACGATATCGGACGCACCATGCAGCCGCTCGACACCTTCGATGGTGATGAAGGGCGACCCCAAACCGGTAATCCGCGCACCCATCCGATTCAGCAGATTGCCGAGCCAGACAACTTCCGGTTCGGCCGAGGCGTTGACGATCACGGTTTTGCCGCTGGCCAGCGTCGCCGCCATCAGGATCGTCTCTGTACCCGTGTGGCTCGGGTAATCCATATAGATGCGGGTGCCCTTGAGTTTCTCGGCTTTGGCGACTATACCCCGGGAGTCAACGACGACTTCGGCCCCCATCCGCTGGAAGCCGCGCAAATGCATGTCGATCGGGCGCTTGCCAATATCGTCGCCGCCGGGCATCGAAAACGAGATTTCGCCGCAACGAGCCAGGATCGGACCAGCGACAACAACTGACGCCCGCGTTGCATTGAACAACTCACGCGGGGCCGCGGTGCGCGTGATCTCGCCAGCGCGAACGATAACCCGCTCGCGTCGCCGATCGATCTCAACTTCCGCCCCGAACGCCTTAAGCAGCTCGGTGGTGGAGACCACGTCCGCCAGCATCGGGACGTTGTTGAGAACCACTTCATCGGCCGTCAGCAGCGTGGCGGCCAAAGCCTTGAGCGCGGCGTTCTTGGCTCCGCTGATCGGGACCTCACCGTGGAGTGCATGTCCGCCGCGTATTTTCAGGACGCGCTCGCCTGGTGGTGCGGATCGCTCCGAGGTTTGGATGTTGGTTGCTGGTGGATTCATGCGCGGGGACTCCGGGAAGTGGCCGGTCGTGAATGCATCGAAACACAACTTGCGTCAAACGGTTGTTGTCACCGGTTGAAAGAATAAATCCCGCTTCTGGATGCACAATAACCGGCACGCCGGCCGACCAAGACAGGCGGACAACAGAATCAACCAGGTTCGAGCACGTCGCCAAGGTTTTTGAAGCCGATTCAAATTCGATCCCACTGATCGGATGATGCGCAATGATTGCACGACCGGAATGGGCGGACAACAGGATCGACACAATCCGGTCAGAGTGGGTGTTTACGCCGGTCGATCCGGGTCCGCCCGTACGACAAGATCGTGACATCCGTGATTCCGACGTGACTCAGATATCAGCTGCCCGAACCACGCCGGCGCTGACCAATTCGCTCGCGGATGGCGGCCTGGCGGAGAGCGGTTTCGGCTTCGGCGATATCCACGACCTCGTCCCGGTCACGGAGTGCGGCCTCGGCGCTGTCGCGCGCTTGGGACACTCGCTCCAGGTCGATCTCTCCAGCGCGCTCGGCCGAATCGGCGAGGATAATCACCTTGTTGTCCATGACTTCGATGAATCCGCCAAAGACCGCGAAGTACTCTTCGTTGCCTTCTGATCGGATCTTCATTTCACCGGAGGCCAGCAACGAAACCAACTTGGCGTGTCCGGGGAGAATGCCAAGCGAACCGTCGGCTCCGGGCGCCTCCACGAGGTCGACGTTTTCCTTACTGTAAACAATGCTTTCGCCGGTGATGATTTCGACGGTCAATTTCGCCATCGCGGATGCTCCTACGCGTCTCAGGTAAACAAAGCGGGCGGACTCAAAGTCCGCGGCCCAACACTCAATGTCATTCAGTCACTTCAGGGCGGACAACCCCTGTATCGCTCTTGGCCAGATGTCTGCTTTTCCGGGGGTCCGCCCCTTCGCGATCCAGGTGAAGATCAACATACGCAGGCAGATTAGCGCTCGGCAGACATCTTCTCGGCGGCTTCGACGACCTCTTCGATCGCGCCTTTATACATGAAGGCCGCTTCCGGAAGGGCGTCGTGCTTGCCTTCGAGGATTTCCTTGAACGAGCGGACGGTGTCGGCCAGGGGCACGAATCGACCGGGAACACCAGTGAACTGCTCGGCGGTGAAGTACGGCTGGGACATGAACCGTTCGACGCGTCGAGCGCGGGCGACAGTCTGGCGGTCTTCATCGCTGAGTTCCTCGACGCCGAGGATGGCAATGATGTCCTGAAGCTCGCGGTAGCGTTGCAACACGCGCTGGACTTCGCGAGCGGTGTCGTAGTGTTCCTGACCCACGACCAGCGGATCGAGAATGCGCGATGTCGAGGAAAGTGCATCGACCGCGGGGTAGATGCCGCGCTCGGCGATCGACCGCTCCAGCGAAAGTGTCGCGTCGAGGTGCGCGAACACCGACGAAGGCGCAGGATCGGTGTAATCGTCGGCCGGAACGTAGACGGCCTGGACCGAGGTGATCGAACCACTTTTGGTCGAGGTGATCCGCTCCTGGAGCTGACCCATTTCGCTGTTCAGGGTCGGCTGGTAGCCGACGGCGCTCGGCATGCGACCGAGCAACGCGGACACTTCAGAACCGGCCTGCACGAAGCGGAAGATGTTGTCGATAAAGACCAGCACATCGCGACCTTCGTCGCGGAAATACTCCGCCATCGTCAACCCGGTCAGCGCCACGCGCAACCGGGCTCCTGGAGGTTCGTTCATCTGACCGAAGACGAGTGCGGTCTGGTCGCGGACGCCAGATTCCTTGAGTTCGCCCCAAAGCGCGGTGCCTTCACGGGTCCGCTCACCGACGCCGCAGAACACGGAGTAGCCGCCGAACTCAGCGGCAATGTTGCGGATCAGCTCGGTGATGATCACGGTCTTGCCGGTGCCCGCGCCACCAAACACGCCGACCTTGCCGCCTTTGGTGATCGGTGCGATCAGGTCGATGACCTTCGACCCTGTTTCGAGGAGTTCGACGGAAGTCGCCTGCTCTTCGAACGATGGCGGATCGGCGTGAATCGGCCGGTACTCGGTGGCCTCCACCTCGCCAAGTTCGTCGATTGGTTCGCCAGTGACGTTGAGAATGCGTCCGAGGGTGCCCGGACCCACCGGGACGGCGATCGCGACACCGGTGTCGACGACGTCCTGGCCCCGGCGCAGACCATCGGTCGTGCTCATCGCGACGGCCCGGACGCGATCGTTCCCGAGGTGCTGTTGGACCTCGAGCACAAGGCGCTTGCCGTCGGGGAGGGTGGTTTCCAGCGCGTTGTAGATTCCCGGCAATTGATCGGCCGGGAACTCGATGTCGACGACGACGCCGGTGATCTGGACGATCTCGCCTGTCGCTCCGGTGGTTTTCCGCTCGGGTGCGGTTGCGGTTGCAGCCATATGTGCGTTCCTCGCTTGGTCGTTACTGATCCAAAATCCACATGGACGCTTGTCGCGCCGCTGGTCGTAGGGGCGATCCTCCGTGATCGTCCGATGCATGAGGGTTTTGCGGCCTCGGGTCAACACGGAGGTTGACCCCTACACACTTGCGACGGCGCTCATTCCAAATGTTCATCAGCCTTACTCACGTCACGTGCGGAAGGCGTTGGCGCCTGCGGCGATTTCAGCGACTTCGTTGGTAATTTGCGCCTGTCGTGCCTTGTTCATCGCCAGTGAAAGATCGTCCGAAAGTTCTTTCGCATTGTCGGTCGCGTTGCGCATCGCGACCATCTGCGCGGAATAAAACGACGCGATGTTTTCGAGCACGGCCTGGTAGAGATTGATCTCAACGTAGCGGGGAAGAAGCTGATTGAGAACTTCCTTCTCATTCGGCTCAAAGATGTAGTCTTGCGCCTTGTCGCTGCTTCCTTCCGGGCGTTCGATCGGCAGGAGCTGGAGAACGACCGGCGTTTGGGACAAGGTGCTCACGAACTGTGTGTACAGGATGTGCACCGCATCGACGTTGCCGTCAAGAAACTCCTGAATCGCGATCTGGGCAATCGGTCGAATGTCGTTCAGTCCAGGACGATCCCCCAGGCGAATGAACTCCGCCACCAGGTCCTGGTTGGTGCGAGCCGCGAAATCGCGACCCTTTTTACCAACCGCGATCACCTGGGGCCGGCCATCGACCGATTCGTTTCGAATGTATTGGACGGTGCGCCGCAGGATGTTGGAGTTGAGGGCTCCGGCGAGTCCACGATCCGGAGTGATCAGGATCAGCGCCGTCTTCTTCACCTCCCGTTGCGCCAGCAACGGGAACTCCTGCAATTGCTCGCTATCGAGCTGCAGCGACGCCAAATCGCCCAACACTTCGCGCAAGCGCTCGCTGTACGGTCGGCCGCTGGTGACGCGGTCCTGGGCGCGGCGCATTTTCGAGGCGGCGACCATTTCCATGGCTCGCGTGATTTGGGCCATGTTCTTGACGCTACGTACACGCCGTCGAATTTCGCGTGGATTGGGCACTCCGCCTTATCCTCTCGAGCCAGTCAGCTCTGGCGTTAGCTGTCGGTGTCGTTGCGCGGGAGACATGCACGTCGCCTACATCGCATGATCCTTGTCACCGGCTAGCTTGCAGGCTCCGGGACCTCGGCATCCTCAGCGGTCGACTTGACCTCGGTGGCCTCGGGAACCTGCGCGGCTGCTTCCGCATCGTAAGTGTTTGCCGACAGGAAGTTCTCCGTCACCGTTTTCAGGGACTCGACGAGATCGTCTGCAAGCGTCTTTTCGGTCTTGATCCGTTCAAGCAACTCCGGCTGCGAGGTGCGCAGGTGCTCGAGGTACTCGTTTTCGAACTTCGCGA
>JACCUV010000162.1 GCA_013698495.1 Chloroflexia bacterium | reverse complement strand
ACCTCGAACTTGCCGGTTGGCGGCGGGTCCGGATCCACCTGGGTCTCGACCAGCCAGTTCTCAATGCACCAACCGGTCGTGCCGTTGGTCAGCGTGACCTGCCACCAAATGTAGCCGTTGGCGGTGCGGGAATCGCCGATGATCGTCCCGGTCGTGCCCACGACCATCGTCACCAACACGCTTCCCGCAGTCGTCGGCGCCGAGCGCAGATTGGTGACGGACGTGACGCGGAATGTGTCGTTGATCTCGAATCTGCCCAGTGGTGGGGGCGGAGCTTCGCTGAGGAAGTCCTCGACAATCCAGCCTCCGCCAAAAGACGTGCTGTAGGCCCCATACCAGATGTGACCCGTCACTTCGATTGGAGGCTGCGATATCTCGATTGTTGTCCCGGCGGCGGCAGTGGCGATCACACTCTGGGCCAGTCCCGGTCGAGGCCGGACATTGATCGACTGCGTTGCGACGACGGTGTCGCCCACCTCAAACAGGGCGTCCGCGGGCGATTCGTCAATTGGCGACGGCGACATCGCGGTCGTGACGGCCCATCCGTCGCCGATTCCTTGGACCCGGACCAGGTACCACGAGAATCCGTCGCCATCTTGTGGACCGGCCATTACGTGCGCCCACGTCCCTGGGGGGACAAGTGCGATCGACGTGGCCGAGGTAGAGGGTCCGGTTCGGAGATTGGCGTCCGCCGTGAACCGGAGATTAAGGCCATATGGATAGTCGACACCAGGCGAACCGGGAGGCAACGGCGGGTCGACGATCAGGTATTGGGCAGTTGCCCAGCCGATGGCTCCATCCTCCTCTGTTTGCACGTGGTACCAGTTGCCGTCATCGAGCTGGGTTGGGCCATCGATCACAAATGCCGTCGCATCGTTCGGGAGGCTGCCACTGATAGTGCCATTTGCGGTTGAACGCAAGTTGAGCGCGGATCCATCGTCCGTTTGGACGCGGACCCGGTCGCCTGGCAGGATTCCGGCCGGGAATCCGGTATCGAGTTCGCCGGTGTCGAGCGTCTGCGCGATCAATGTGCGAATTTCGGGCAGGTCGTTCCAGAGCCGGTCGCCGGGACAGGTGGTGGAGTTTACATCGCGGTGCGATGCAATCACCGGGAGATCGGGCGCCTCCCTGAAATCGGCGGTTGCAAGCGGATCGAGGTCCCGGGCGACAAACGCGCAGATCGACACCAGCGCCGATTTGGCGGCTTCGGTGATGTCGACATTCTGGAAATTCCCGATCGTGGTAATTCCGGAACTGCCGACAGCGAATTGGAAGGAGTGGCCGCCAATCACATCCTGGCCGCCGAAGCGTCCCTGGTAGATTCGGCCGTTGTGGTCGACGAGGTAGTTGTAACCAATGTCTCCCCACGCTTGCTCAATGGCGTGGTAATAGTAGATCGCGCGAATCGCGTTCGGCACATCAAACGGTTGGTTCACGGTCGCCGTGTGGTGAATGATGATGTGCGAAACGGTGCTGTACTCTGGCGGCCAGACTTCTCCGATGTCATTGAAACGCCAATCTTCGTTGGCGCCCCACTGTTCGCGGGTGACTATTTCCGGCGGGGCCAGCGTGTCAGTCGACAAAATCCCGATCGACTCTGATTCAGCGGGTGCTGGCACGATGTCCTGATCCCATGGCCCGTCGGTAGGATCGATGTAGACAAACGAAAGCCCATCGACCACTCCGGGCACGCGATCCCGATCGATCGTCTGGTATCGCACAAACTGCTCGCCGTTGGTGAAGATGAGGGGCGTGAACAACCGAGCGTCGCGGCTCGGCTGACCGCCGTCGTCGGTGCTGGCGGCGACATCGACGGTTTCGGTCCATGCCGCGCCATCGTCACTGACCTGGACAGCAATGATTGGCCATGTCCCGACGCTGCCGTTCCAGCTTGCGCCGAAGGCAAAAAACGGGAAGTCAGCCTGGAAGGTGACCCACTCGCCCTGGGCGGCATCAGCGGCGGTGAAGCCATCGTCAGCGGGCAGATAGCGGCGAGCGCGCGTGCCTCCCGCCTCCTGGGCCGTGGCGACTCTGTTGGAACCAGGGACGAGGCCGATACCGGATGCAGTCAGGGCAGCCATCCCCGCCGCGGCCTTGAGCAGGACGCGCCGGTTGGCCGGAAAATGAGAGGAAGTCCGTGAAGGGTCTTGCGCCAGCTCAACACCGCTCCTGAGTGCGGGCAGACTCCTGGGTGCTTTACACATCGTGAATTGGGTCCCTTCCCCCGGTGGTTCGACAAACCGCCGATCCAATTGCTGGCGACACACGAGCGGCAGATGCAGCCGGATCTTGCCTCGCCTGCTGGCAGGTGGCGTTGCGCTCCCTGTTACGCAACGATCGCCCCACTGCCGAATCCAATATGGGCCACACTGATCCGATTT
>JACCUV010000128.1 GCA_013698495.1 Chloroflexia bacterium | reverse complement strand
CGATGCATCAGAGATCGGCGGGGGTGGCGAACGAACCGGCGATCGCCGTGGCGGCCGCCACCTGGGGCGACACCAGATGCGTACGCCCTCCCTTGCCTTGCCTGCCTTCGAAGTTGCGATTGCTGGTCGAGGCGCAGCGCTCGCCCGGTTTGAGCTGATCGGGATTCATGCCAAGACACATCGAACAGCCCGCCGCACGCCACTCGAACCCGGCCGCGGTGAAAACCCGGTCCAGCCCCTCGCGCTCGGCCTGGGCCTTGACCCGCATCGACCCCGGGACCACCAGGCCGCGTACAGAACTGGCGACGTGGCGTCCCTCGACGACCTTTGCCGCCGAGCGCAAATCCTCGATTCGACTGTTCGTGCAGGACCCGATGAAGACGGTGTCGACAGGGATGTTTCGTATCGGAGTACCCGCTTCGAGATTCATGTATTTCAGCGCCCGCAAGGCGGCCTCACGATCGTTGAGATTCGCAATCTGCGACGGATCCGGCGTCACCCCGTCGATCGGCACAACCTGAGCCGGATTTGTGCCCCACGACACATATGGCGTGAGCGTGCCGCCGTCGACAACAACTTCCTCGTCGAACTCGGCGTCGTCGTCTGTCGATAGGGTTCGCCAGTATTCGAGCGCCTGTTCCCAGGCGACTCCTTTCGGTGCGAACTCCTTACTCTCGACATAGCCGAAGGTGGTCTCGTCGGGGGCGATCATTCCGGCTTTTGCCCCCGCTTCGATCGACATGTTGCAAACCGTCATTCGGCCTTCCATCGAGAGCGCGCGAATCACTGAGCCACGGTACTCGATGATCGATCCGGCTCCGCCACCGGTGCCGATTTTGCCAATGATCGCCAGGATGACGTCCTTGGCGGTCACTCCGTCCTGAAGTTCGCCGTTGACGGTGATCGCCATCGTCTTCGGTTTGACTTGCGGCAATGTCTGCGTCGCCAGCACATGCTCCACCTCGCTGGTCCCAATTCCAAATGCCAGTGCACCGAAGGCTCCGTGCGTCGACGTATGGCTGTCGCCGCAGACGATCGTTGACCCAGGTTGGGTCAGTCCCATCTCGGGTCCGATGATGTGCACGATGCCCTGACCGGGATCGCCCATCGGATGAAGGCGGATCCCGAACTCGTGGCAATTTTCGGTCAGCTTGCGGACTTGCGTCGCCGAAATCGGATCGGCGATCGGCAAACCGATGTCGATCGTGGGCACGTTGTGATCTGCGGTCGCGACGGTCAGATCGGGCCGCCGCACCGGGCGACCGGCCAATCGCAAACCATCGAACGCTTGCGGCGACGTCACTTCATGGACGAGGTGCAGGTCGATATAGAGCAAATCCGGTTCGCCGGGCGCCGAGCGAACGATGTGCTGCTCCCAAATCTTGTCCGATAGCGTCTTGGGCGAGGTCACAATTGCCTCCGATGGCGTGCGCGGATGTGCTGAAGTCGACATTAGCCGCGAAGGCTAATGACGGAGTCTTCGACCGCCAAACACGGCGAGCTCGAGCGCCTTGAACGAGCAATCGACATCGACGAATCCAATTGCGCGCAACCAGGCGCACTGGTCCTCGACCGGCGCGAGGATGTTGGTGTCGGCATCCTGGCGATTACGATAGGCGCGTTCCGTATCCTCGATGGTCTCGCGATCTTCGGCAAGTCCGTGTATCCCTTCGATCAACATTCGGTCGAAGGCCGCCTGGTACTCGACGTTTGGCGATTGAACGTGCTCGATGTTGATGAACATGCCACCGGGCCGGAGCAGATCGAACGTCTCCGCATAGAGCGAACGCTTGCGCTCGTGCGGCAGATGGTGGATCGCGTAGCGGGAGATAACAAGATCGAACGGGGCAGACTGCTCAACCTCCGCCAGCCAATCGTTCACGAGCAAATCGCCGGGCACAATCCGCACATCCACTTCAGCTTCGACGAATCGTTGTCGCGCGGCGTCGAGCATCGGCTCCGAAAAGTCGACCAACGCAGCTCGCGACACCGGGAAGCGGTCGATCATCGCCTGGGTTGCAATCCCGTCGCCGCAGCCGAGGTCCAGCAAATGCAGGACTTCGACCTCGTGCGCTCGCAGCACACGCTCCACGATCTCGAACTGCGCTTCCGCAAACGGCACGGCCTGGCGCGATCGGTGATAGTTGGCGGTCGTGTCTGCTTGCTGCCAGACGACATCCTTGCGGGCGCGAGGCGCCACCAGTTGGACCGTCACCGCCGTCAACTCCACCGCGAGGTTGACGAACCCATTAACACGGTGTCGGGGCGCTGCTCGGCGTATTGGCTGAGCGCGGAGAGATAGGCGCGGGCGCTAGCTTCGACAATGTCGGTCGCGAGACCATGCCCCGCGTACATCGCGCCATTTACCTTGATTCGGACATGGACCTGGCCCTGTGCATCCTCACCCGGGCTGACTGCCTCGACATGGTAGTAGGTGAGTTCGTTCTCGACCTTGACCACCGAGTCGATCGCCTGGAACATCGCGTTGACCGGTCCGTTGCCGCGAGCATCGCCGGCGAACTCCTCGCCGTCGCGCTCGATCACGACGCTCGCCGTGGCGGCGCCACCGCTGCCCAGATTCGCGTTCCAACGAACCAGGTTGAGGGTGCTCGAGCCGACAGTCAACTGATCGGAAACGAGCGCCGTTATGTCCGCTCCGGTCACATTCTTCTTGCGGTCGGCCAACTCCAGGAACCGCTGGTAGACACCATCCAACGCATCGTCCGGGACTTTGAGTCCAAGGTCGTTGAGCGCGTTCCGGAAACCGGCCCGCCCGGAGTGCTTGCCCAGCACCAACTTGGTGCCCTCCCAACCGACATCCTCGGGATTCATGATTTCGTACGTGGTGCGATGCTTGAGCAT
>JACCUV010000102.1 GCA_013698495.1 Chloroflexia bacterium | reverse complement strand
ACATCACGTTGGGAAAGATATGGCGGACGATGATCGTTCGGTTCGAAGCGCCGAGCACTCTTGCGGCATCGACGAAGTCCCGGCTCCTGATCGAGAGCACCTCGCCCCGCACCAGGCGCGCCAGGCCCGTCCAGCCGAGGAGGGCGATGATAACCGCCAAGCCGACAGGTCCTGGTCTCCACAAGACTGACATCAAGAGCAAGAGGGCGATCGTCGGGATCGAAAGAATGACATCGACGAATCGCATGATCGTGGAATCGATCAGTCCGCCGTAAAACCCGGAGATGGCGCCGAGAGTCAACCCGATCAGCAGTGCGACACCCAGTGCCAGGATCGCGACTGTCATCGAAACGCGGCCGCCATAGGCGAGACGCACCAGAATGTCGCGACCGTTCGGATCGGTCCCGAGCGGATGCTCCCAGGTCTGCAGCCAGGGTACGAGGTAATTGGTGAGATCGCCCATCGCGTAGTTCTGCCCTGTGATCGCCGATACAACAGGCGCCCCGAACGAAAAAACGACCAGCATGGCGCTCAGGACCAACGACGACATTGCAACCTTGTCGTGTCGCAGGGTCCGCCATGCGCGACGATAGAAACCTGGTGTCGAGATCAGTTTGGATCGATCGACAACGATCGCGGCGCCGGGTCCCCGCTTGGTGGAGGAGTCCGCCGCCGAGGCCAACTTTCCGGTATCTGCGCCGATCGATGTGCTGCTTTCCTGCATTGACATGACGAGTCCTCAATTTCCAGGCGTTCGACGTTGAACGCTCCCAGGTCGTCGCTAATCGTATCGCACGCGAGGGTCGAGAACGCCGTACAGGATGTCCGCGATCAGGTTGCCGATCACGGTCAGGATCGCGAGCATCATCACGCACGCCATCGCCACTGAATAATCGCTGGCTTGCAAGGATTGCACCGTGAGTTGCCCGACACCCGGATAGCCGAATACATTCTCGATAATCAAGGCGCCGCCGAACAAACCGGGAATCGACAATCCGACCAGCGTCACCAGCGGCAGGATCGCGTTCCGAAAAGCATGACCCATCAACACCGACCGGCTTCTCAACCCTTTTGCCTGGGCGGTTCGCACATAGTCGAGGCGGACGACTTCAAGCATTTGGGATCGGATATACCGGGTCAAATCGGCCAGGCTGAGCAAGGCGATCGCCATCGCCGGCATGATCAGGTGCTCGATCCTGATGAGCAATCCGTCGGGCTCGCGCAGGTTCCGAACGCCACTTGTCGGCAGCGATGGGATGCCCCATTCCTGGAACTTGACCGCGAACACGACGATCATCATCAAACCCAGCCAAACAGTGGGAATGGAACTGAATGCGGTTGCGATGATGTTGACGATGCGATCGAATAGCGAATTCCGGTTGACCGCGCAAAACACCCCAAGCGGTACGGACACAATCACCGCGATCGCAAGAGAAGTTGCCGCCAAAATCAACGTATTGGGCAGGGCGGATCGCAAGAGAAATTCAACTGGCGCATAATTGATATAGCTGTTCCCGAAGTCGCCTTGAAGCGCGTTGCCCAACCAGGTGAAGTACCGGAAGAACCAGGGATCGTTGAGACCCATGTTTTCCTGAATTCGCTCGAAATCTTCCGGTCTCATTGTCGGGCTGCGCTCGATTTGATCGGCCGGACTCCCTGGAACAAGGTTCAACAACGCATAGACGATGAACGAGATTCCAAGAATCAGGGGCACCATGCCGAGCAACCGGCGAATGATGTACTGCGTCATGGATGAGACCCTTTCGGCTGCTCCCGGCGCCATGCACTCAATGTTGTTCACCGAGCAAGACTGGTTGGTGTGCCCAGCATACAACATCGCGGATTGCGCCGCACTTGAAATGGCCCGATCGGCGGCGCAACGATGAGTTCTACGGGTTTGCTGCTGGCTGGATTTACGTGCGACGCTTGCGAAACCATTGTATTCCGAGGAACGAGGAGACTTCTTGTCTTCCATGAGGAAGAATCGATGCACTAACCATCTTGTGCGACGCGCACCGGGCGCCAAAAACCCGGTCCGCCTTGGCGGACCGGGTTTTTGATGCTCAAGCCCTGGACGTCTCCAGTGGAGAGGCTGAAACCACTAAGACTCGCTGATCCACATCTTGCCGATCGAGCCGACGATCACGCCTGTGTACCCGCTCGGCACGTAGTTGTTCAATCCCTGGACAGACGCGACGATGTTCTGGCGGAAGACGGTGATGCCGGTGGCGGCCTCATCGTTGACAATGTTCGAGGCTTCGATCAGGAGGTCGATTCGCGCCTCGTGATCGAGTTCGGTGATCGCCGCGGTTTCGAGGCGATCGAACTCCTCATTGCAGTAACGCATCGAGTTGAAACCAGACGGCGGGGTGAACTCGCAACCGTACATTGCGATCTGGGCGCCATCGAAACTCCACTGGAAGCCCTGAACCGTCATCTGGTAGGTGCCATTGTCGGTCTCGTCGAGGAGAGTCTGGAACGGGATGGCCGCCGGAACCATCTCGACTCCGACTTCGCGCCACGCTTGCTGCATGTACGGAATCTGCTGGGCGTAGGTTGCGAGACCCTCCGTATAAATGCACTCGAAGCTGAACCGTTGGTCGCCCATCACACGGATTCCGTCATCGCCGGGAACCCAGCCTGCTTCATCGAGCAGCGAACGAGCCATGTCCGGGTCGAAGTTGTAGATGGTGTTGGTTCGTTCGGGAGCATAGGCCTGCGAAAGGACTGGCTGCGTACCGTTCGCCTGGATCGCGAAGCCCTGATAGACGGTGTTTGCAATCAACTCGCGGTCGAGCGCGTATTGCAGCGCTTGGCGCACGCGAACATCAAGGAACAGCGTCTCCCGCGACTCGTCCTGATTGACGTGGTAGAAGTTCATCGACGTCGTGTCGTAGTTGACGATGTTGAGTTCCGGGTTCGATTCCCGCAGCGAGTTGGCCTGGGTGAACGGCACTTCAACAATGTCCGATTCGCCGGTGATCACCGACTGCACCGCGGTGTTGGTATCGGCGACGACGCGGTAAATGAAGCGATCGACGTACGGGACGTTGTTCTGGTCCCAGTAATCCGCGTTCCGTTCGACCGTGACGTGATCGTTCGGTACCCATTCGACGAACTTGAATGGACCAGAGCCGATGACGCGGGTTGGATCCTGACCGGTGGTTCCGGGATCGGCGCCGAACTCGGCGAATGGGACACTTTCCCATATGTGCTTCGGCAGAATCCCGAACTGGCCGGCTGCGTCACTGACGAACGTCGCGGATGGGGCCAGGGCGATGAGTTGCACCGTGTGATCGTCAACGACCACGAGTTCTCGCAATGTCGACGCGACCGTGCCCTGACGGACGCTGAGGCTGTCCTCGGCGAGGACTGACTGGAAGGTGAACTCGACATCGGCCGCGGTCACCGGTGTCCCATCGTGGAACATGGCGTTCTGGTTGAGGTAGAACGTGTAGGTCACGCCGTCTTCGGCGATATCCCAGTAGTCGGCCAGGCCCGGAACGTCGGTGCCGTCGATGATGCTGCCGCCGACGAGACCGTCGAACAGCATGCCGGTGATCCAGCCCGAATAGACATCGGTGGAGAGTGTGGTGTTGAGTGTGCCGATGTCCGCTGTGCCGACGACGATGACATCGCCGCCCATGTTTTCCGGTTCACTGAACTGGAACTCTTCCTCGACCGCGGCTCCATATTCCTCGCGGGTGATCGAGGTCTGCGGCTCGAACGTGGCTGCTGGCGATGCCTCGGGCGTCGCGTCCTGCGCGACAACGCCTTTGGCCAAAATACCCGCCGCCGAAGCCGATACACCGAGCGCCGTCGCTCGGCGTACAAATCCACGTCGGCTGATTTGCCCGTTCTTCAGTTGGTCAACCAACTGATCGATGGTGTTGTGAGACATCCGAGAACCCCTCCGTTCCTGGATAGTCCGAAGGTCACGGTTTCCTTCGGTACATTCCGTAAATGAGACGGTTAATCCTACCCCATCCGGGGTTCGTTCGTCACGAAGCACGCAACTGAAGCCCTATTCTCGCACGTTCGAGGCCATCCTGGCATTGTACGTACGCTACGACTGGCCACTGTGGGCCAATCCGTTGCGATGTGCAAACAGTCAGTGATGTCCCGGAGACCGTCGCCGGCCAGTTCCGTGTCAGGTCCGGACTGATACCCCAGTTGAGCGTCATTCTGACGCGAAGCGGAAGAATGACGACCCTGCGTGTGTGGCCATGTCAACGAGTGCTTGACACGCTACTGAACATGACAGCGCTCCAATGGTGAACCTGACAATCAGCCTTGGAGAACGCACGCAACAGGCCAGAAAACGGGTATCATTGCCCACAATTCGCAGTCATTGTCAACACGAAGTCCCCCGCACGGTCGACGTTCCAGTTCGTTTCGATCGGAAGGCTCCAGTCAAGGTGTTCGAACCATGAGCGTCAGGCACTGGCTGCGCGTCATTTTGCTCAGCGCGCTCACGGGCGGTCTCGTGGCGATCGCGACCTTTCTGGGGCTTGACTGGATGCGTCCGGGTCAGGTCACCATCGCGCCCGGCATCGACAGCGACATCGTCGTCTTTCTCGACGGCGCCGTCGCGACTCCCGGAACATACGTCCTGCCACCTGGAACGCGGCTGATGTCGGCGATCGAGGTGGCTGGAGGACTCACCAGCGACGCCGACACCACCAGCCTCCACCTTGCGGGACGCCTGGGCGATGGCGAGCACGTGGCGGTCCCGCTCCTGGAACCTCCTGAACCGGTCTTGAGTTCGGGTGCGGCCACTCCGGCCGGAATCCCGGATTCCGGTTTGATCGACATCAATTCCGCCAATCTCGCCGACCTCGATCAGTTGCCAGGGATCGGTCCCGTCATCGCCCAGCGGATCGTCGATTTCCGCGAG
>JACCUV010000081.1 GCA_013698495.1 Chloroflexia bacterium | reverse complement strand
CGGTTGATCGTGTCAGCTGTGACCGTGCGGTCGAGACCGGTGTGGAATCCAATTTGGCGAGCGGGGTTCTGGCCGGCGCCGGCCTGCAGGACCTGGCCAAAGAAGACGTGCTCGATGTCGGTCAACTTCACTCCGGAGCGGTCGACCCCTTCGACGGCGGCGATCGTCCCGAGTTCGACGGCGCTTTTCGTTGCCAGGGCACCGTTGAGGCGTCCGAATGGAGTGCGCACACCTGCCAAAATCACAGAACGGGTCATGGAGTTACCTCCGTAGGGTGTCAACATAGATCACCCGTTAAAGATGCCAGCACGTGCAAGGGCGGATGACCCCTGCCAACTGGTTTCGAAGACGTTGTTCATGCCGGGGGTCCGCCCATACGACGCGATTGTTTGGGCCGTCGCCACGCGACCTAGTTCCCGAAACCGGCCGCGGGAGGTTGCGGTTTGCGCAGAGGCTTGTCCTCGCGGTAGCCGAGAGCGTACTCGGCCTGCAGAATCTGGTGAATCTGGCTCGTGCCTTCGTAAATCACCGATCCCCGCGCGTTGCGCATGAAGCGCTCGACCGGGTACTCGTTCGAGAATCCGTAAGAGCCGTGAATCTGGATCGCGTCGTCGGCGGCCTGGAGCGCGGCGTCGGTCGCGAACCACTTGGCCAACGATGTTTCCTTTGTGTTCCGAATTCCGCGATTCTTGAGATCGGCCGCCTTGTAGACGAGCAGCTCGGACGCCTGGCGCCCGGCGACCATCTTCGCGATCATCTGTTGCACGAGTTGGTGCTTGCCAATCGGTTGTCCGAAGGTGTGGCGCTCGTTGGCGTATTTTACGCTGGCGTCAAGCGAGGCGCGAATCAAGCCGACGGCCCCGGCGGCGACGGTGAATCGTCCCTGGTCGATGCAACTCATCGCAATCTTGAAACCTTCGCCTTCCTCGCCGATCCGGTTTTCGAGCGGGACCCGGACATTGTCGAAGGCCAGTTCGCCGGTGTTGCCAGCGCGGACGCCGAGTTTGCCCTTGATCGTCCCGGTCGTGAAACCTTTCGTGCCACGCTCGATGACGAACGCGGTCAGGCCGCGATGCTTGAGCGACCGGTCGGTGCTGGCGAAGATGAGGAAGTGATCGGCAATATCCGCCAGCGAAATCCACATCTTGGAACCGTTGAGAATGTAGGAACCGCCATCGCGCACGGCCGTCGACTCGATTGCCCCGGCGTCGGAACCAGCGGCCGGCTCTGTCAGACCGAAGGTGGCGATCTTCTCGCCCTGGGCCTGGGGCACGAGCCAGCGTCGCTTCTGCTCTTCGGTGGCCCATTGCTGTAATGAAAGCGAGTTGAGGCCGACATGCACGCTGAGGATGACGCGGAGCGAGGTGTCGATGTATTCAAGTTCATCGCAGGCGAGGGCGAGGCTTATGTAGTCCAGGCCAAGTCCGCCGTAGGCCTCTGGTATTGGCAACCCGAGGATGCCGGTTTCGCCGAGTTTGTCGATCAAACCGCGATCGATCTTGCCTTCGGCGTCCCATTCACGGATATGGGGCGCGACTTCGCGCTGGGCAAATTCGCGCACCATGTCGCGAACCTGGATTTGCTCGTCGGTGAGATCGAAGTTCATGGAGGGATTGCGTCGCTTTCTGTTGATCATTGCTTTGTCTGTCACCGACGCCTGTGGACAAGGCGGCCCGTTCCTGACCCTTCAACCGCGAGCGGACCCATTCGACAAGCTCCGGACAGGCTCCCGCGGGCAAGGTGTCGACAGTGGGGTCAGGACTCATGGCCCGCCAATCCGCCCCTCCGAATCCGGACTTTGGGCACCGCTACTGCACACTTTTCCATCACCGGAATCGTGCAATTGCACAAGTATACAGAGGCGAGAGGGATGACCCTGCCAAGTCTAGCCGATCGGACGCGGGCCACGGGTGACATCACCGGCAACGATGTGAACTTCTTCGCCGGTCGCGGAGACGAGGATCAGCGCGCCGTTGCCGGCAAGACCCTGAATGCGGCCGGAGACTATGCGAGGACCGTCTTCGACGGTCACACATTCGCCACGGTACGCAAGTCGCGAATCGAGACGGTCCCGTAGTTCGTATTCGGAGCCTCGATCGAATTGACGCAGGGTGGTGGTCAGTCGATCGCACAATTCCAGGAACACCGCATCCATGGTTTGAGGTCCCGACTCGATCGTCATGCTCGTCGCCAGCTCGGGAAGATCCGAAGCCTCGATGTTGACATTGAGACCGATGCCGGCGATGACCGACAAGTTCTTGACGCCTGGAGACTCACGCGTTGCGACGAGGATGCCGGCAATTTTGCGTCCATCCACGAGCACGTCGTTTGGCCACTTGATCGCGGCCGGGCCGACGCCACAGGTCTCGACGGTTTCGGCCACGGTCAGTCCGAACAGCAGCGACAACATGCCCAGTTCGGCGCGTGGTCTGGTCGGGTAGGCGATGAACGACATCAGGATGGACGAGCCGGGAGGCGCGGTCCAGGCGTGACCTGTGCGTCCGCGACCGGATGTCTGGTGGCCAGCCAACACCGCAGTGCCGGCGGCCGCGCCAAGCTGCGCCAACTCGCCCGCCAACTCCATTGTGCTCGTTGTCTCCCGAATGCGGATGAGTGGGCGCCCGACGATCGCCTCAGTCACGCTCGTTGTTGGATGACGGCGCCATTGGCACATCGTCCGCTTCCTCGGGCTCGGTCGATTCGGAACGTCCCCAGCGAGAAGGTCGTTCGGTCACTTTTTCGACTTCGGGTTCCACAGGAGCAAGTTTCGTCAGCCGCAATTTGCGGACACGATGGCGCTCCAGGGCAAGAATTTCAATTCGCAGGCCTTCGGCTTCGAATGCGTCGCCCTGTATTGGTAAGCGGCCGAGATGCTTGTGGACAAAACCGCCGAGCGTGCCAAAGTCGTCGTCCTCGGCAAACTCGATGCGGAGCGCGTCCTCAACATCCTCGATCGGGAGGCGGCCATCGGCCACAAGCTGATTCTCGGATGGCTGGTCGAAGAGCCAGTCGTCGGTGTCGTACTCGTCCTGAATCTCGCCGACGATCTCTTCGAGGATATCCTCGATCGTGACCAGACCGGCAGTGCCGCCATATTCGTCGGCGACGATCGCGAGGTGAATCTTGGTCCGGCGCAACTCGGCGAAAAGGACGTTGAGACGCTTTGATTCCGGAACGACAAATGCCGGACGAATCAGGTCGAGCAGTGGGACGCGATTGGTGTTGCCGATAACGAAGGGGAGCAAGTCCTTCGCGTACAACACGCCAATGATCCGATCAACCGATTCCTGGTAGACGGGAATGCGGGAGTGGCCAGCGGTGACGATGGTGTCGATCAACTCGCGGGGATTGACGGTGCGATCCACGGCGACGATATCGAGCCGCGGAACCATGATGTCGCGAACCGTCATTTCCTCGAGGCTGAGGATGCCGTCGATCATGACGCGTTCGTCTTCGCCGATCAGTTGATCGTCGCGGTCGATTTTGAGTGGACGAAGCTCATCCTCCAGCCCGTAGGAGTCTGGGGCGGCCTCCTCGCCGGGCAGGACTTTCGCGAAGAGTTCAGCGGTTCGCTCGACAATCCAGTTCAGGGGCACGAGGAGGATTGTCGCAATGTGTCCCAGGCGCAGCATGCTACCGAGGAAGCGGTCGAGGT
>JACCUV010000062.1 GCA_013698495.1 Chloroflexia bacterium | reverse complement strand
TTTCGATGGCGATTGGATTGCGGGTTTCCGCCACCCTGGCGATCATCAATCTCGTGCTGCAAACCCTGTTCGCTTCCATGGCCGGCTACGCCCTGGCCCGGATTCCGTTCCGGGGCCGGGAGATTGTGTTTTTCCTGATCCTGCTCACGCTGATGATTCCAGGGGCCGTCACCTTCGTGCCTACCTATGTGGTAGTCTCGGAACTCGGCGGCGTCAACACCTTGTGGGGAATCGTCGTGCCGGGTTTGTTCAACGCGTTCGCCACGTTCCTCTTTCGGCAGTTCTATCTCGACTTCCCGACCGAAATCGAAGAGGCGGGGCGGTTGGATGGCAATAGCTACTTCGGGGTCTACTGGAAGCTGCTGCTGCCCAACTCGCTGGGAATCATGGCCGCGCTTGGAGTGCTGAGTTTCATCTATAGCTGGAACGCGTTCCTCTGGCCGGTGATTGTCGGTCAATCTCCCGACACGCGAACCGTGCAGGTGGTGCTGAGCAGCTACCTCACGGCTCAAACGATCGACCTGACTCGATTGTTCGCCGGGGCCGCGATCGGCGCTGCGCCGCTGATCGTCGTTTTCCTCGTGCTCCAACGCTACATCGTCCAGGGCGTCCGGATGTCCGGAATCAAGGGGTAACTTTGTGCCGATCTCGGAGGGGAGGGCCTGTGTGGCCGGCCGTGGTTCGCGCACGCCACCATAGCGGGCTGGCCCCTACGACGTCAGGTGAGCCGATCACTCTTCCCTGTTTTCGAGCCTTCGGATACAGTACCGATCAGAGGAGGTACGTGCGCGCATGCAACTTTCTGGCGAATACACAATCGATGCCCCGCCTGAGCGGGTCTACGAGCTTATGCTCAGTCCCGACTCGCTGATGGCCTGCCTGCCGGGATGCGAACGTCTCGACCTCGTCGGCGAGGACGAGTACACGGCGACAATGACGATCGGCGTGGCCATGATCAAGGGCAAGTACGAGGGCCGAGTCAAGATCAGCGACAAGAACGAGCCCAGCTCGTTCCGGATGTTGATCGAGGGCAAGGGTCCGCAAGGTCAGGTCTCCGGCGAGGGTCTGATCGAGATCTCGGCGGCGAATGACGGCGCCCTGGTGAGTTGGTCAGGCGATCCGCAAGTGCGCGGCACGCTCGCCCGGATCGGCAGTCGGGTGATTCAACCAGCCGCCAAAATGATTGTCGGCCAGTTCTTCAAATGCCTCAATCAACAAGCGGCTGTTGCGAAGTCCTGAACCCGATCGCCTTGAACGTTGAGCATGTCGATCTTTGAGTCCATCCCCCGGGAGAACTTGCTCGTGACCGAAACGATATCGATTTCCACTTCAGTCAACGGAACCGAACACGCGCTTGACGTGGAACCGCGAACGCTGCTCGTGCATCTCTTGCGAGACGAGCTTGGGCTTACGGGCACGCACATCGGTTGCGAGACCGGTCAGTGCGGCGCCTGCACGGTTCAACTCAATGGAGCGGCCGTCAAGAGCTGCATGGTGCTGGCCGCGCAAGCCGACCGCCAGGAAATAACGACGATCGAGGGCGTGGCTGCTCAAGGCAGCCTTCACCCAATCCAGCAGGCATTCTGGGAAGAGCATGGCATCCAGTGCGGATATTGCACACCCGGAGTGATCATGTCGTCCCTGTCGCTCATTGCCTCAAATCCCGATCCATCGGAAGATGACATTCGACATGCGCTCGAAGGCAATATTTGCCGCTGCACCGGGTACCACAATATTGTGATCGCCGTGCGCGAGGCCGCCGCGCGCATTGCTCGGGGCGACCGACCCCAATCGATTCGATAACCTGCCGAAGCGACGTTCACGGATCGGAATCCCATGCACCCATATCCCTTCAGCTACCATCGCCCCGCCTCCATTGACGAGGCGCTCACCATGCTCATTGACCTCGGTGACGATGCAAAAATCCTGGCCGGTGGGCACAGCCTGCTGCCAGTGATGAAGCTCCGGCTCGCGCAACCCAAACACCTGATCGACATCACCGGACTCTCCGACCTCCGTGGTGTTCGACTGGAGGGCGAAACCGTCCACATTGGCGCCCTGACCACCCATCGCCAAATCGAAACCGACGCTATTCTCGCCAGTTCGGCGGGTCTGCTCCCAGAGATCGCCCATAGGGTCGGCGATCAACAGGTTCGCAACCGTGGCGCGATCGGCGGCACGCTGGCTCATGCCGATCCCGCCGCGGACTACCCGGCGGGCGTGCTCGCCCTCGATGCCGAAGTCGTGTCCAGGGGACCAAACGGCGAACGCACGATCCCGATCGCTTCGTTCTTCACTGGATTGCTGACCACAGCGCTCGAACCGAACGAAATTCTGACCGAAATCAGGTTCCCGGCGTTTGGCGCGAGCACGGGATACCGGTATGAAAAACTGGCGAACCCGGCCTCCGGATACGCCATCGTCGGTGTCGCGGCCGTGCTGACCGTCGACGCCGATGGCGCAGTCACCCACGCCCGGATCGGCATCACTGGGGCCGGCGACGTCGCTTATCGGCCACGAGCGGTCGAAGACGCATTGGTCGGGACACGACCAAGTGACGAATCGGTCAAGTCGGCCGCCAAATCGGCCGTCGATGACATCGATTTGCTGTCCGACGTGCATGCGCCGGCGGATTACCGGGCGCGCGTAACCCGCAACATGGTCAGCCGGGCCGTTCTCACGGCCTACAAACGGACTACGGCGATCTCGTAGGGCAGGTTGGTCCATCCACCTGATTGTGTTGCCCAAACGACCCGGGCCGGCTTGCAGGTCGGCCCTTACGATTCCTGGCGTTGCCGGTGGGCATTGACGAGCATTGCCGTGGCGAACTCCTTGCGCCGAAAGAAACTCCGGATTTCTTTCCAGAGTTCCGGCTCGCTTCGACCGATTTCCAGCAACCGTTTCGAAAACACGACATCGCCGCGAGCGCGAAGCTCAGTCATGAACTCCGTCGACATCAGTTCGGCCAGGTAAACTGGCCCCACGTCGCTGAATTTCTCCCGGTAGTACGCGATCAGGCGACCGATGTCCTCGGCGTCGATTGAATCCCCGCCCTCGCCGCCAAACGCTCCCCGCCAGTCGACCGCAATCAGGAACTCATCGAGCAACGTCACGTTCTCACCCTGGCGAATTCGTTCGAGCAGCGCGTCGATCCTGGTCCGATCGACCGGTAGTTCATGGGGCGTTTCCGGAAGCTCGGAATGCTTCACGGCCGTGCCAGAACTGAGGTTCATTGTGTTCTCATCGCCGTGCAATGCACTTCTCCCGTACTTTCGAGGTTGGGTTCCGCGGGTGGCCGCAAGGTCGTGTTCCGTTCGACGTCCATGGTTCCGAAAACGTCAACATGCGCGATCATCGACTGATCCCATGGAGGCAATTTCAGGGACTACACGCGCCACCGCCGCGTGCCCGGAACGCGATTTTTGTTAGGATTGGTTCGGAGCGTCGTCTTTACGACGGCACGCCGCAACGAAACCAGGCTCCACCTTGCTTCGTCGAAGTAGTGTAGCCCGAGTTTCGGGCACTATGGCCCCGCTCGTTCACCACTCGCCCGCGATCGTGCCCCACCACTGGATTTCGCGCACAACCGGCACGAGAGGGAGAATTTCGCTTCATGTCCCAGGGTCGCATTTCCCGCGCTAACCAACGCTATCCGGACGCAAAACGCCGGGCCGCCAAATACGGCGCCACGCGCTTTGGGCGCCGGAGCAGGACCCTGCCGCCGCACCTCCTGCCAGGAGCCGCACGTCGCGAGAAGAAACCGCAATTCATGGGTGGCCCGATCGGCATTCTCACGACGCTCGGCGTCGTGGCGCTTCTGTTCGGCATTGTGTTCGTGGTCATCACCGTGATCAGCACCGCGCTGGGCATTGCCGGGACGATGGCCGCTTATCGCGAAGTTAACGCAGAACTTCCCAACGCCGCCGAGGTGGCGGTCGATACCTTCCAAACGACCAGCATCTACGATCGCAACGGCGTGTTGCTGCAGGAGGTCGACAATCCCAACTACGGGTGGCGAACCTTCGTCTCGATCGACGAGATTGCGGACGTGTTCATCGACGCGACCGTGGCCGCGGAAGACGCCACGTTCTGGACCAATGAAGGCATCGAACCAGTCGCGATCGTGCGTGGCGCCTTCATCAATGTGTCAGGATCGGGAAGATCCGGTGGTTCGACGATCACGCAGCAACTGGTGCGCGCGATCTACCCGGCTCAGATCAGCGGACTCGACATCAGTTACACGCGCAAGGGGCGTGAGGCGTTGGCGGCGGTTGCGCTGGCCCAGCAATACTCCAAAACCGACATCTTCACTATGTATGTCAATCAAATTTACTACGGCAATCGCGCCTACGGGATCGAAGCCGCGGCCGATACCTATTTCGAAAAGCATGCGAATGAACTGACACTTGCCGAGGCAAGTTATCTCGCCGGTTTGCCGCAATCGCCCTCCTCCTATTCGGCGAACTTCGATCAGGCCAAAATCCGCCAGCAGTATGTGCTTGACCAGATGGTGACGCAACGCTACATCACCCGCGCGGAAGCCGAAGCGGCGTTCAGCGAGCCGCTCAATGTCGATGGCTTCCGCAGCGGCGCGGTGTTGGCTGCTCCGCACTTCACCGAATATGTTCGGCAGTACATTGTCGAAAACTTCGGCGAAGAGGCGCTCTACGGCGGTCTCCAGATCACGACCAGCATCGATCTCGACCTGCAGGCCCGCGCCGAACAACTCGTCGCTAACGGCGTCCTGGATATGGCCGAGTACGAACGAAACAACGGCGCGATGGTGGTGATGGTCCCCTGGAGCGGGGAGGTTCTGGCGATGGTTGGCTCCGCCGACTTCGGCAATGCGCTAATCAATGGCGAAGTGAACTACGCGACCGCCCAAATCCAGCCTGGATCGTCGATGAAACCGATCGTCTATGCGGCGGCCTTCGAGAATGGACTCAATCCGGGATCGGTGTTGATGGACGTTCCGACAGAGTGGGAGAACCCCGGCGAAGAGCCGTATGAGCCACAGAATTACTCGGGCAGCTTCTATGGCGCGATGTCGATTCGAGACTCCCTCGCCAATTCGTTCAACATTCCGGCCGTCAAGGCCACAGAGTATGTCGGCGTCCAGGGGGTAATGGATACGGCCCGGGCGATGGGCATGGTCGATAGCCTGCAACAGGATGCGAGTGTCTACGGCCTCTCGATCGGTCTCGGCGCGGCGGAAGTTCAACTCCTCGAGCACACCACCACCTATGCGACGCTCGCCAACAACGGAACCTACGTACCCCCGCATCCGATCATCGAGATCAGGGATAGTCAGGGGAGTGTGCTGTTCGAACTGGACGAAGAGGCGGTCGCCGCAGACTCGTCGCAAGCGGTGCCGGCTGGCAATGCTTATCAAGTGACGTCGATCCTGACCGACAACGAAGCCCGCCAAATGGTCTTCGGGCCCAACAATCTCTTCAGCAGCACCGAGCAACAACTCGGTCGTCCCACCGCTGGCAAATCCGGAACCACCGACGAGTGGAAGGACCTGTGGACGATGGGCTACACCACGGACGTCTCGATCGGGGTCTGGATTGGTGTCAGCGGTGGCGCCAACAATGTCGGATTGCAGGAAATCGATGGCATCCAGGCGGCAGGACCGATCTGGCAAGACATGATGGTCGAGATTCATTCCAATCCCGAGTTTGCGGCCTTGCTCAGTGGTCCCGACGGCAACCCGATTCCGGAGCAATTCGCCGTCCCGGAGGATGCCTACGAAGGCGAGATCTGCGCGGTTACCGGGCACCAGCCAGGGCGAGGCGACACTGTCGAAGAGTGGCTCGTGCGCGGGCAGGGTCCAGCCCAGCAATGCGGCGAGCTAACCGACTGGGAGCGCGAACAGCTCGACGACGCGATCGCCGCGACCCGCGACCGCGGGGTCATTTGGTCGGGAGACGCGGTCGGCTCCATCGCGCGCTATGCCTCAGCGGTTGGCGTCGGTGGCGTCCGGGTCGACGACGACGATGACGACTCGGGTGGCTTCCAGGTTCCCGGTCAGCAAGTACCGATTGAGCCCGCCAACAACCAGCCGGACGACCCGCCACCAGCGATCGGTGAGGAACCGCCTCCCAATGAGGTCGTCGAGCCACCGCCTTCAGAACCCGAACCGCCGCCAGCGGATCCGGATCCGACCCAGGTCGTGATCGAGCCAGCCGACTGATCGGCTTGAGCAGAATACAGAAACCTGGCGCCTCGGTCCCAGATCTCTGGTGAGCCACGTTCGAGGGCGCGACTTGGCTTGGACTGCTCCTGGAGGGGTCCTGCGAATCCGAAACGCATCTCCGCTCGCATCGGTTGGCCGCCACGAGGGGCGCCCGCTACCAGATGGGACCGTTTCGCGAACAATCCAGGTTAGCTTGCCGCTTGGTCCCCTGTGACCGTCCGGGGGCGGCCGCGTTTTCGCGGAGTCGTTGACAGATTGGGATCGTCGGGACGCATCCCCGCTGAACGTCGTCGCCGCCTCGTGAGGCGAGTGCGCTGGGTCACCGATCCTTCCGGTGGCACGACCGGGGAGCCCTCAATTGGGGTCGAGAGTACAATGCTGGTTGAGCAGGTCGCGCCAGCATCCGCAAGATCGTCGATCAGCAGTTCGAGATCCTCGGTCGATGCCACATGCACCTTGACGAGATAGGCGTGATCGCCAGTGATGCGGTGACACGCTTCTACCGACGGCTCGGATCGCAAGCGATTGAGGAGCGCGTCGTGATGACGACGCTCGACATCAATTGAAATCAGGGCCGTCATCGGTCGACCGATCGCCCCCGGATCGACAATTGCACGGTAACCGGCAAGAACGCCGCGCTCCTCGAGCCGACGGACGCGCTCGATCATGGCGGGACTCGAAAGTCCCACGTGTTCGGCCAGCGCTTTCATCGTCAACCGGCCATTGCTCTGGAGCTCGGAGAGGATGCGCTCGTCCAGCGTATCGATCGTGGATACACCTGGTCTGTCGTCGATTTTCGTCGGTGTGTGCATTGGAATCGGCATCCCTCGTTGCATCGGATGGGTCGTGGCGGCGCCTCGGAACCACGACGAAGAATTGCACGACCAGTCTACGGGCCGAGAATAAACATATCAAGTCATTTTCGCGGAATAATGTTATCCCGATCCGTCGTACCGCGTTACTGTGATACCGTCAGGCGTCTTCGTTCCTTGCATGTTCAGGAAGCGCTTGTCTAATTATCTGGTGGCGAAAGCGCGCTGGAGAGCGCTGGCGTGAGCAGTTTGCTCGATCTCGTCATTCAGCGGATCGAGATCGCCTTCGCCACTACGGTATTGCAATCCGGCAGAAAGCAGCCAATCGGCGAGTTTCGGGTTCTTTGGCAACAACGAACCGTGCAGGTAGCACCCGATCGCGTTTTCGTAGATGGCGCCCCCGGTCCGGTCCTGACCGTTGTTGCCACGTCCGACCTGAACTGTGCCCATCGGTGTGGCCGTCTCACCCAGAAACGTCAATCCGCTGTGGTTCTCGAATCCGACGAGGGTTCCCCATTGGGAATCGATCACGACATTGCCGATAAATCGCTCTGTCCCGGCTTCGGACTCGATGTCGAACAAACCGATTCCGGGAAGTGGCTCGGCATCGTGAGGGCGATACTCGTGCCCGAGCAACTGGTATCCACCGCAGATCGAGAGCAGCGCGGCGCCATCCTCGACGGAGGTCTTGATCGCCGCGCCCTTGGCCCCGGTCAGATCGTGCGAAACGGCAATCTGCTCCTGGTCCTGCCCACCACCGAAGAAGAAGATATCGCTTTCCGGCGGAATCGCCTCGCCAATCCCAACCACGACCACGTGCGGTTCGATCCCACGCCAACGGGCGCGTTGAGCAAGGGCAAGGACATTCCCGCGATCTCCATAGATGTTCATTTTCGAACCGTACAACCAGGCGATGGTCACGACACGTTCGGTAGTCACCGGAACGCCTCCTTTCACTGCTGCCAGAACGTTTCAACGGCGCCGCGATCCGCCAGCGTTTTGCGAATCTCAAGCATCGCCGTGTAGGTTGGCAGGATATACGCTTGCTCCCCGTCCGGAATCTGATTGACAAACGCATCGAGACCAGCCGCCAACCCGGTCGGGAAGGAACGGATTCGATCCTCGGCGACCCCGGCGTATTTGAGCCGATTGGCCATGTCGGCGCCCCGCAACCCGGTCGCGCCCAGCATCCCATCGCCCCTGGCGAGCAGTTCGAAATCGACATCCCACAGCCACGAAACGTCGCGGCCATCGGCATGCAGATCGTTGATGGCGATCAGCGTTGGAACCGTCAAGGCCCCTGTTGCCGCAGTGAGCATGCGCAGGACTTCGTTGAACCCAACCGGATTCTTGACCAACGCCAACGTCAGTTTGCGGCCGCGATAGGAGACTCTTTCGATGCGTCCAAACGCTGATCGGAAACTTTCCAGGGCCGTGCGGACTGTCTCGTGCGGCACGCCTGCATGGCGCGTCGCCGCGACTGCCGCCAGGGTGTTGTAGGCGTTGTAGAGACCCGGCACGCCAATTTCGTAGCGGTCGGATTCCCCATGCTGGTCAATCGTCATCGCCAGCGACTCTACGCCAGCAAGTTCGACGTCGCGGCCAACGACATCGAGATCCGGCCGCTTTACGCCGCACGACGGGCATTGCCACTCTCCAAGATGCGACACGTAAATTCTGGAGTAGTGCAAGTCGGCGCTGCAGGCATAACATGTCGCGGCATCGGCCGCATGCGGCAACAATTGGAGAGTGTGCTTGCGTTCGCAAAGACCAAACGCGATTGTTGCGGCGGCGAGGTCTCGGGTGATTGCGGTGAGGCCCGGATCGTCGGCGTTGAAGAGCACGGTCGTCTCCTCGCCGAGGGAGGCGAGCGAGGTCTTCCACGTCCGGGCAATGGTGTCGAGTTCACCATAGCGGTCGAGCTGGTCGCGGAAAAGGTTGTTGAGCAGGACGAGGCGAGGACGCACCAGTCGCACAATTTCAGGAAAGGCCGCCTCATCGGTTTCAATCACGGCGACGTCGCCGCCAGGATTCCCGGTTAGCGATGCCTGAGCCGCAAAGGCGCTGACGACGCCGCGGACCAGATTGGAACCAGATCGGTTGTGCACCACTTTGTGTCCGTGGGCGGTCAGCACATCCGCAATCATTCGCGAGGTGGTCGTTTTACCATTCGTGCCGGCGACCACGATCGAGCCGTGAGGCAATCGAGACGTCAAGCGGGTCAGCATCGCCGGATCGATCCATTCGGCAACCAGGCCGGGCGCAGAGGTGCCTCCGCCGCGTCCCAGTGTGCGAATGAGCCTCGCGATGGCCCTTGCGGCAACCACACCGCCGACCAGGCGCACATTGGAGAGCGTGACTGGCCTACTCACCGGTTTCCACCGCAACGTAGACAACGGTGAGATCGTTGAAGTTGCCGACGCCCGGTCGAACCTGGATCACGAGTGTGTCGGTTTGGGCGTTCAATTCCGGTTCGCCGAACACTTGCCCGATCCGGATGTTGGGTGGCACCTGCCGCGTTTGCGACACGGTCGAGTCCGAGGTCACCACCCACTCGCCCTCCTCCGGGCTATTGCCAGGTTGCACATGAAACATGGTGAGAAACCCTCCATGTTGCCACTGGCCGTCGACCACGCCGTCGCCTCTCGTATCTTCGAGCATCGCGCCAATCTGCTGGCTCGAATCGATGACGAGCATTGCTTTCGACTCCTGGGGGCTGACTTCGACTACCTGGCCGACGTAGTAGTGCGGGCTGACAATGGCCATGCCCTCGCGAATGCCATCGTCCGAACCGACATCGATCACAATGAACATCTGGATGCCCGCAGGGTCGCGGCCGATCACATTGGCGGTGATCAAGTCGATTTCTGGATTGTCCTGTTCGACCTGAAGCATCAGCCTCAACTGCTCGAGTTCGACCGTGTCGGCCTTGAGTTGACTGTTTTCGGCACGGAGTTCGTCGCGCTCGAACGTTACTTCCTCCAATTGACGTTCGAGGTCGGACTGCCGGTCGGGGGCATCGACGACACGGTAAAACGCCGCCGAGATCGGCGACACGATCTCGTTGAGACCGCTCCGCACCGGATCGAGCGAGCTTCGCCGATCGAGCGCGATAAAGGCGCCGCAGATCACGACGAAGACCAGGATCAATCCGATCACGCGGCGCAGGGATACGGTTGCCAGAACGGACTCCCTTCCTGTTCGGAGCGCGAGTTGCATCTCAAGCGATTCGCTCGGCAGAGCGCGTTGCTACACGCGCGGCGGCTATCGACGGATCTCACGACCACTGGCCAGCGCTCGTTGATACAAGTGCAACGCCTCGGCCACCCTGCCCGTGCCACGGGCAACGCAGGTGAGCGGATCTTCGGCACGATGCACGGGCATCCGCAACTCGCTTTGAAGTCGACGATCGATTCCCATCAACAACGCCCCGCCACCGGCGAGAGTGATGCCATGCTCCATAATGTCGGCGACCAACTCGGGAGGCGTCTCCTCGATCGAGGTCTTCACCAGCTCGATGATTGTGTTAACTGGTTGGGAAATCGCGTCGCGAAGCTCGACTGAGCTGATCTCGACCGATTTCGGCAATCCGGTCAGCAGATCGCGGCCCCGGAGCGGCACCCGGACCTCCTCTTCGAGCGGATACGCCGAACCTGCCGCGATCTTGGCGTTTTCCGCTGTCCGTTCACCGATCACCAGGTTGTGATCGCGTCGTGCGTACTGGATGATCGCTTCGTCGATCTCGTCGCCGGCGACGCGAATCGAGTGATTGACGACGATGCCGCCCAGCGAGATCACAGCGACTTCGGTGGTGCCGCCGCCGATGTCGACGATCATGCTGCCGATCGGTTC